>NZ_JBQQBV010000025.1:0-112507 GCF_052246355.1 Streptomyces sp. 3N207
CCACACAACACCACCTCCACATACGACCCCGGCGCCCGCCCCCCAGAAACCCCACCACCCGAAACCACCGGAACAGGCAACAACCCCCGATCCAACTTCCCATTCACCGTCACCGGAAGCCGGTCCAGCTCCACCACGGCCGACGGCACCATAAACCCCGGCAACCGCGAACGTACGAACTCCCGAACCTCACCTTCCCCCACACCCGAACAAACCACATACGCCACCAAACCCCGCCCACCAGGAAGGTCATCGCGCACCACCACCGCTGCCTGCGCCACTCCAGGGCAGGCCAGCACTACGCTCTCGACCTCTCCAGGCTCGATGCGGAAACCTCGCACCTTCACCTGATCATCAGCACGCCCCACAAACTCCAGCACGCCGTCCCGATTCCACCGCACCAAATCCCCGGTCCGATACATCCGCGAACCCGCCACACCGAACGGATCCGCCACGAACCGCTCCGCACTCAACCCAGCACGACCCCAATACCCCCGAGCCAAACCCACACCCGCCACATACAACTCCCCCACCACACCCGGAGGAACCACACCCAAAGAACTGTCCAGCACATAGACGTTCATGTTGTGTGTGGCCCGGCCGATCGGGACGGTTTTCCCGATCGAGGCTGCGGCTACGGCGTGGTGGTAAGTGCAGTACGTGGTCGCTTCGGCCGGTCCGTAGGCGTGCATGAACGTGGTGGCCGGAGAGGACTCGACGGCGCGCTGGAACGCTTGTGTCGACGCCACTTCGCCGCCGCTCCACACCTCACGCAGGGCGGAAAACAGTTCGATGCGCTCGTCGACGAGGTGGTTGAACAGGGCCGTGGTAAAGAAGGCGTGTGTCACCCGCTCGCGCGCGATGGTGGACCTCAACGCCTCGAAGTCGAGCTCGTCCGCCGGGGCCAGCACCAGTCGCCCACCGTGGAGCAGCGGAACCCACATCTCGTAGGCCGAGGCGTCGAAGGCGATCGGCGAGTGCACCAGCATTCGTGCATCGTTGTAGTCGTCGAATGCGGGGTCCCTGGTGAGCTCGACGACATCTTCGTGCGTAATCGCAACGCCTTTCGGTGTTCCCGAGGAACCTGAGGTGTAGATGACATACGCGGCTTGCTCAGCATGTAGTCCGCACCCGCGCTCCTCGTCGGTGAGATCCGCCGCGGGCTGTGCGGCAAGCTGTTGCCGTACCTCCGGTGAGTCGAGCCTGATGGTCGGCGTGTCGCCGTCCTCGGCGATGTGCCGGGTGGCTTCCGCGGTCAGCACCAACGCGGCTTTCGCGTCGTGCAGTACCGACCGGACCCGTTCGGCGGGGTTGCCCGGGTCGATCGGCACGTACGCGCCGCCGGCTTTCACCACAGCCAGGATCGCGACCAGCACGTCCACCGAGCGGGGCAGCGCCAGGCCGACCACGCGTTCCGGGCCGATGCCGGCCGCCACCAGCAGGCGGGCGAGCCGGTTCGACCGGGCATCGAGGTCGGCGTACGTCAGCTCCTCGTTCCCGGAGACCACCGCAACCGCCTCGGGCCGACGAGTCACCTGCTGCCCGAACAGCTCGGGCACGGTCGCCGACGGCGTCGCCACCACGGGCGCGTTCCGCCCCAGCAGTCGGGCCCGCTCGATGTCGCCGGCCAGGTCGATGCTGCCCACAGGACGATCCGGGTGCGCACACATCTCCGCCAGAAGGCGCCCCAACCGACCGAGCAGCGACTCCGCCAGGGACTGGTCGAACACGTCCGGGTCGTAGTCCAGCCGGAGCCGGATCCGCTCTCCGGGGAACACGACGAGGCCCAGCGGGTAGTGCGAACTGTCACGGCCTGAGATGTCGGTGACCCGCAGCTCGCTTCCGGCCGGCGTGATCTTCGCCGTGTCCAGAGGGTAGTTCTCGACGACGACCAGGGAATCGAAGAGCTTTCCGTGCCCGCTCAACCGGTGCAGATCCACGAGGCCGAGATGCTGATGGTCGACCAGCGCGGCCTGTTCATCGCGGAAGCGGCGCAGCATATCGGCCACCGCTTCGTGCGGATCCAGCTGGAAGCGCACGGGCACTGTGTTGATGAACAGCCCCACCATCGATTCCGCCCCGGGCAGATGCGGTGGGCGCCCGGCCACGGTGATGCCGAACACGACGTCGGAGCGGCGGGTCAGCGACCGGAGCAGGGTCGCCCAAGCAGCCTGCAGTACGGTGCCGGTGGTCAGATCCCGGCGGCGGGCGAAGGTTGTCAACTCTGCGGTGTGTTCAGCCGAGAGGTCCAGGCTCACCTGGTCACGGCGTTTCGGTCCGGCCGGTCCCACCGCTGGTGCGAGCAGTGTCGGCTCGGCCAGTCCCGCCAGAGCACGCTGCCATGCGTGCTCCGCTGCCTGCCGATCCTGCGCGGAGAGCCAGGCCAGATGTTCCCGGTACGGCGTTACGTGCGGCAGCCCGCCGTCCGCACCACTGTCTTGGTAGAGCTGGAAAAGCTCGCGGAAGAGGATGGCGTAGGACCAGCCGTCCACCACGATGTGGTGGTTGGTCAGTACCAGCAGGTGCCGCCGTGGCGCGAGCCGCACCAGGGCGAAGCGAAGCAGCGGTGGGTCGGCCAGGTCGAACCCGGACTCCCGCTCTTCGGCCAGCAGTCGCTCACGCTCGGCGTGCTGTTCAGCAGCGGTGCGGCCGTGGAGGTCGACTTCCAGCCACACCGGCCGCACCGAGCGGGGGATGACCTGGACGGGGATGTCCACGTCGTCGGTCAGGAAGGCGGCGGCCAGGTTCGGGTGGCGGCGCAGCAGCGCTTCGGCGGCGGCCCGCAGGTCTGCGGCGCGCACCGGTCCCTCGAATTCCAGCACGACCTGGGCGACGTACTCATCCGCGCTGCTCTTCTCGTGGAGGGCATGGAAGAGCAGGCCCTCCTGGAGCGGGGTCAGCGGCAACACGTCGGCGATGCCGGACTGCTTCGTCACGGCCTCCTCCACTTCGCCTCGAGCCTGTCGACTTGTTCTTGGGTGAGCGGCACCAGGCTGAAATCGGACGGCGTGTGACCGCCTGCGCCGGGTTGGTCGATCGATGCCGTGATGCCGCGGAGCACGTCGAACCAGGTCTCCGCCAGCGCGGTGACCGCCTCCCGGTCGAGTGGTGTCCGCCAGGACCAGGTGGCGACCAGCCTCGGCCCTGCGGCTGTGGCGAGTACGGCCGCGTTGAGGTCGACCACGTGGATCGGCGGCATCCCCGGCCCGGCCGAGGTGGCGACCCGTAACGTCTGCCCCGCACGGTCCGCGAGCGGTGTCCACGGGGAGCCGTCGTCGGCGTCATCGGCGACGGGCAGCCGCCCCAGGTAGTTGAAGCCGAACTCCGGGGCAGGCAGGTCGGAGAGTTCCTCTGCGGTGTCCGGGTTGAGGTGACGCAGCAGCCCGTAGCCGAGGCCCCGTCCGGGGACGGCCCGGATCTCGTCCTTCAGGTGCTGAACGGTGCGTCGCAGTTCCGGGCCGCCGCCCCGGACCTCGCCGGGGTCGACCGGCCCCGGGGTGAGCCGCACCGGGTACATGGTGGTCAACCAGCCGACCGTGCCGGACAGGTCGACCCCGGCGGCGATCTCGTGATGCCTCCCGTGACCTTCGACCTCGACCAGCACCGGTCGGCCCGACCGGCCCCTGTCCTGCCGCCACTGTTCGATGGCGGTGCCCAGCGCGGCCAGCAGCACCTCGTGGGTGTCGGCGTGGTAGGCGGCGGACACCCGCCGCAGCAGCGGCTCGGTGTCCGTCACAGGGAGCTCCAGGGTCAGCTCGTCGAAACAGCGTTGCGACGCCTCGGTCGGTTCCGCGTACTCAGGGTCGGCGTCCGCCAGGGTGTTCTTCCAGTGGTCGAGCTCGGCGATCCTGTCCGGGCTTCTGGCTTCGGTGGCGAGGACCTGGGTCCAGCGGCGCAGCGACGTGCCCCGCGGCGGCAGTTCCGCAGTGCGACCGGCCGTGACGGCCTGCCACGCGGTGGCCAGGTCCGCCAGCAGGATCCGCCAGGACACCCCGTCGACGGCCAGGTGGTGGATCACCAGCAGCAGCCGTCCCGCTCGTCCGGGCCCGGCGTCGAGGAACACGGTCTGCCAGGTTTTCGCGGACCCCGGGTCCAGGCGCTGCCGTGCGGCCTCGAACTGCTCCTCCGCCGTCACGCGCAGCTTCTCGTCGGAAAGGCCGCCCACGTCCACGCGGGTCACACGCTCCGGGACGTCGTGCTGCCCGGCGGGCGCCACCCACAGAGCGGCACCGTCCACGCTGCGGCCCAGGCGCAGCGCGTCGTGCCGCTCCACCAGGACTTCCAAGGTGGCGATCAGGCTCGGCCGGTCGAGGTTTGTCGGCAGCGCCAGGAGCATGGCCTGGCACAGTCCGTCGAACGCTCGGCCCGTGCCTCGGAACCACTCGACGATCGGTGTCGGGCCCAGCGCACCGACACCGTCGTCTTCGACCGGTTCGGTCCCGCCGTGCTCGACGGCGGCCGAGGCGAGCCCCGCGACGGCTCGATGTGTCAGCACGTCCTGCGGGGTCAACGTGATACCGGCGGCCTGAGCCCGACTGACCAGTTGAATGGTGGTGATGCTGTCCCCGCCCAGGTCGAAGAAGCTGTCGTCGATGCCCACGTCCGGTACGCCGAGGAGCTCGCCGAACAGCTTGCACAGTGTTTCCTCGACCCGGGTTCGCGGCGGGCGGGACGAGGCGGTGCGTGAGAACCGCGGCGCGGGCAGGGCCCGGCGGTCCAGTTTGCCGCTGGCGGTGAGCGGCAGCGCGTCCATGGGAACGAACGCCGCCGGCACCAGGTGGTCCGGCAGCCGGCCGCGCAGGGCCTCCCGTACCTCGCCGACGTCGAGTGCCCGGCCCGCTTCGGGCACCAGGTACCCGACCAGGAGCTTGTCCCCGCACTCGTCCTCGTACGGAGCGACCGCGGCGCCCGCGAGACCCGGAAGGCCGGTCAGAACGCTTTCGACCTCGCCCGGTTCGATCCGGAAGCCGCGGATCTTGAGCTGGTCGTCGACCCTGCCGACGTACTCCAGGCTGCCGTGGCCGGTCCACCGGACGAGGTCTCCGGTGCGGTACAACCGTCCGCCTGTGTGCCCGGCCTTGCCGAAGGGGTCGGCCACGAACCGTTCCGCGGTCAGCCCCGCCCGTCGCCAGTAGCCCCGCGCCACCCCGAGCCCGCCGATGTACAACTCGCCGATCGCCCCCTGCGACACCGGGCGCAGGCGATCGTCGAGCACGTACACCTGGGCGTTGTCGACCGGACCGCCGATCGATGCGCCGCCGCCGTCCGCGTTCGCCGCACCGCACCAGCCCGCCGTCGCGTACACGGTCGCTTCGGTCGGTCCGTACGCGTTCATCACCCGGCACCCCGGGAACGCCGACTCCAGTGCGGCCACCACCCGGGTCGGCAGTGCTTCACCCGCACACACGACGATGCCAGGGGACTGGGCAGCCCGCACCGTTGCGGCCACCTGCGCCAGCACCGAGGGAACGCCGCTGATGGCACTCGGCGCCGGTCCGGTGGACAACCGCTCCGCCAAGGCCAATCCGTCCCGCACCACCTCGGCGCACCCGCCGCAGGCCAGCGGCGCGAGCAGTTCGAACACCGATACGTCGAAGCTCAAGGACGTGGATACGAGCACTCTGCCGAGCCCTCGTTCGCCCACGGTGCGGACTGCCCAGGAGACCAGGTTCACGGCGTTCACATGGGGCACCACCACGCCCTTCGGGGTGCCGGTCGAGCCCGAGGTGTAGGTCATATAGGCGGGATGCGACCCGTGCAGCGGCCGGCATTCTCCTTCGCCGAGCTCCGAGCCCGGTTGTTCGGCGAGGGCGCGGCGCACGTCGTCGCTGTCCAGCACCACGACGTCGACTGCGCTGTCCTCGACGCACCCGGCAGTGTCGGCGGTGGCCAGCAAGAGGACCGGGTCCGCGTCGGCGAGCAGGAACGCGATGCGGTGAGCGGGATAGCCCGGGTCGATCGGCAGGTACGCACCGCCGGCCTTCAGCACCGCCAGCACCGCGACGACCATGTCTGCGGTGCGGGGCAGCACCAGACCCACCACCCGTTCGGGGCCGACCCCCAACCGCATCAGATGGCGTGCCAGCCGATTCGCCCGCCCGTGCAGTTCCGCATAGGTGAGGCTGGTCTCCCCGCACACCATGGCAACCCGCTCCGGGCTCCGAGCCGCCTGGGCTCCCAGCACCTCGGGCAGCACGGAGGACGTCAGCTCGGCTGCTGCGCCCTTCCCCTCCTCCAGCAACCTGTCGCGCTCGGTGGCCCCCAGTACGTCCACCTCGCCGGGCGTGAGGTCGAGATCGGCGGCCAGCGCGTCCAGCAGGTCGAGGAAGCGCTCCTGGTGGGTACGCAGGTCCTCGTCGCTGTAGCGGTCCGCGTTGCCGTTGAAGTCGAGCCGGACGGTGCCGTCGCCCTGCTCGTAGGCCATGATCGACAGATCGTCGGTCAGCCCGTTGGACAGGTTGTGCAGCCGCGCTGCGCACCGTCCGAAATCCAGGTCGACGTCGACGGGCATCACATTGACCTCCGGGCCCATGAGGTGCCGGATGCCCGTCGTCAAGCCGAGGTCACGAGCCAGGTCTTCCGCGCGGTAGCGCTGGTGGGCCAACGCCCCGCGGACCTCCTGGGAGACGCTGCGCAGCAGTTCCCGCACCGAGGTGGTCCCATGGCCGACCCGCACCCGCAGCGGCACCACGTTGGCCAGCGTGCCCGGATACTGGCGCGCCGCCGTGCCCTTTCGGGCCGCGACCGCGAAGCCGACCGCCATGTCTTCCTCCCCCGTCAACCGGTGGAGGTACGCGGCAGTCGACGCGATCAGCACCACGGACCAGTGGGTGCGGACACTCCGGGCGGCTTCTTTGACACGCTGCACGACCTCAGCCGGGATATGGCTGGTACGCCGCAGGAAACTCTTCGGCAGGTCGTCGGTCATCTCGGAGAGCCGGGCGACACCAGGTCGGTCGGCGAACTTCCCGAGCCAGTACTTGCGGTCCTTTTCGAACTCGCCGGAGCTGCGGTACTCGACGTCCTGGTCGAGGAGTTCCCGCAGCGACGAGAACGGCGAAGGTCCCGCGGGCAGGCCCTCCATGGCCGACCTGTAGCGGTGCGCAGTGCGTTGCGCGAGGAGCAGACCGCCCGCAGCGTCGACGACCAGGTGGTGCCAGCCCTGGTACCAGTAGAAGCGGTTCGGGGCCAGCCTGAGCAGCGCGTACGAGAAGAGGCGGTCCCGGGTCAGGTCCATCGGGACGGCGAGGTCCTCGTACATCCACCGCTCCGCCGCCGTGTGCGGATCGGCTTCGGTGCTGAAGTCGAGCACCGGAAAGTCCCAGTCGGAGTTCGGCACCACCGTCTGGTTGGCGACACCGTCCACTTCGCGAATCCGGCAGTGCAGTGTGTCCGCCTCGGCGACGGTGTCGCGTACCGCGGCCTCGAACTCCGCGACGTCGATCGCGCCGTCGAGGGCGACGTACTGGCCCACGCGAAAATGCACGCTTTCGGGGTTGAACCGGTGCGCCAGCCAGATCCCCCGCTGGGCGTCCGACAACGGGAATGCCGAGCCTTCCGCCGGTCGTTCCATGATTCCACCCATCGACTCGACGCGTGCTTTCTCCTGGGACAGGGCGAACGCGGTGCCCGAATCACCACGTGACAGGCAACCGCGAGACTCCGAGTACGGGCTTGCCGACGCATATCTCAAGTTCGTCCGCGGCCACGGCCGGCCTCAGCGAAGGGAACTTCCGGAACACCGCCGCGTAACTCGTGCGAAGAATGTGCCGCGCGAGGTGCTGGCCGAGGCACTGGTGCACGCCGTAACCGAACGCGAGGTGGCCGGAGGACGCATTGTCGAGGTCCAGCGCGGCCGGACAGGCGAACTGCTCGGGATCCCGATTGGCCGCCGGCAGGGCGATGGAAATCGAATCGCCTGCCTTGATCGCCTCACCGCCGAGTTCGATGTCCTGCAACGCGGTGCGGATCGGTCCGATGTGGGTGACGCTGAGGTAGCGCAGCAATTCGTCGACGGCCGCCTCGAGCCGGGCAGGGTCGGAAAGCGCCTTCGCCCGTTGTTCCGGGTGCTCCAGCAGGGCCAGCAGGCCGAGCGCGAGCATGTTCGCCGTCGACTCGTATCCCGCCGTCAGCAGCACCATTCCGACGGTGGCGATCTCCTCGTCGGGAAGTTCACCGGACACCGTGAGGTGACCGAGGACGTCGTCCCCGGTGCCCGCCCGCTTCTTGGAGTCGACGAATTCCTGGAACAGGGTGTGGATTGCCTGGGTCGCCGCCGCTACGTCTTCGGCTGCGGAGTCCTGGTCGAAGAGGACCGAGACATGGCGCACGAAGCGGTCACGCTCGTCCTCGGGAACGCCCAGGACGTCCGAGACCACGTGGAGCGGCACGACTTTCGCGAAGTCCCGCACCAGGTCCGCCGGCGGTCCTGCCTGCTCGACGGCGGTCAGGCGGTCTTCGACGAACCGCTCGATGTCCTGCACCATCGCGTCCGTCCTGCGCACCGTGAAATGTTTGGCCAGCAGCCGGCGGTACCTCGTGTGCTCCGGTGGGTCCATGCGGTGGAACACGCCTGGCGGAATGTCTTTGCGGGCTTGTTCGGCCTCGGCGGACATTCGGACGGGAATGCGCGCGAGGTCGGCCCGGCTGCTGAAGCGGCTGTCGGCGAGTACCGCGCGAGCCAACGAGTAGCTGGTCACGAGCCAGCCCAGATGGCCGTCCCCGTAGACCATCCGACCGATCGGCCGCCGTTCGCGCAACTGCTCCAGTTCCGGGGGCAGTTCGAAGATCCGATCGCGGGTGGTCGGGATGCCGGTGGGAACTGCCGTCGTGTCGGACAATGCGGACTCCTTCAGCGAATCGTGAGGGACCGGAGGGAACCGAGACGCCCCGGAACCCGGACAACGGCGCGGCGCATCTCAAGGCCCTTCAGGTTCGGCCTCGACCGCCGGACAGACCCGCCGCCCCACCACGACCACCGCCCCGCCAACTTCTGCGGCTCTTCCGGGTCGGACAGGGCGAGCGAAGAACACCGTCGGCGGAAATGCGATTCCCGGGCTCGACGGATGTCGACGCTACGCATCGTCCGACTCGCCGCACAAGGTTCACGGCCACAAGCTGCCACCGGCCATCTGCAAGAGGCGGACGCGGACCGCAACAGGCCATTTACCGGTCTCGACACGCTTGGCCGGTGAAAGGACAGAGTGCTGTCCGCGTCGGGATGCACGGCCGCGCGGCGAAGCTCGGCGCCACGTCAATCGACGTCAGCGGAAGGAGAATTTCTCTCCGTCGGCTTCGAGGAAGCGCAGGGCGGAGCGTGCCGCATGGTGGCCGCACATTCCGTGCACCCCGGCGCCGGGTGGAGTGGCGGCCGAACAGAGATAGACCCCCGGCACGCCGGTGCTGTAAGGATCGAGTGCTGGACGTGGGCGCAGTGCTACCTGGAGGGAGTTGTTCGCGCCCGTCAGGATGTCACCGCCGACGAAGTTGGCGTTGTCACGCGCAAGTTCGGCCGGGGAGCGAACGCTCGTCGCGAGGACCCGCTCCCGTACCCCCGGCGCAAACCTTTCGATCTGCCTCATCACCGATTCGGTCGCGTCACCGCGGTATTCATGGGGCACATGGGCGTAGGCGTCCACCGGATGGACGTTGCCGTGGGAACGGCCGGCGTCGGCGAGGTACTGCTGGGCAAGCAGCACGAACGGACGCTCAGGCATCCTCCCACGCGCGATCTGTGCCTCGGAATGCCGGATCTCCTCCAGCGTGCCCCCCAGATGCACGGTTCCCGCGCTCCGGCATGCCTCCGCGGTCCACGGAACACCGCCCTCCACTGCCAGATGCACCGCAAAAGCCGCCGGCCCATGTCGCCATCGCGTATAGCCGAACCGCACCCTGGGGGGCAGTCGGTCGCCGAACAGCGCGGCGACCGCACGCGGAGCGAGGTCGAGCATGACGACGTCACTTCGCGGCAACTGGGCCGGAGACGTGATGCGTGCGTCCGTTTCGACGGTGCCCCCGAGACTGCGGAGGATGGCGGCCAGCGCGTCCGTGACCGACCGGCTGCCGCCCCGGGCCACCGGCCATCCCACGCGGTGCCCCGCCACGATGTGGAACAGCCCCACCGACGAACTCATCGGTCGGTCCAGTCGCGTCAGCAGGTGGGCCGCCGCGCCGGCGAACAGGGCACGGGCCTTCTCCGTCCGCCAGCGGCGCGCCAGCAGGGCCGCCGGCTGCGCAGCGAACCATCCGAACCGTGCGTAGGAGAGCGGACGTGCGGGCACGTGGATGACGGGTCCCATCACGTCGCGCGCCAAAGTGTCGAAGGATCCGGCCAAGGGACCGAACAGCGCGCGCCAGGCGGGGCCGTCCCGCCCGAGCTTCTCGGCTGTCCGGGCGAGAGCACGCCACATCACCCCCGCATCGCCGCAGTCCAGCGGATGGGCCAGATCAACATCCGGCCATGCCCACTCCAGACCGTGTCGCTCCATCGCGAGCGAGCGGAAGAACGGGGAGCCGGCGCCGGTGGGGTGGACGGCGGCACAGTGGTCGTGCAGCAGCCCGGGCAGGGTCAGCGCCCCACTGCGGGTCCCGCCGCCGATCTCGCGCTCGGCCTCCAGAACGGTCACCTTCACCCCGCGCCGAGCGAGGGTCACAGCCGCGGCCAGCCCATTGGGGCCCGCGCCCACGACGACGGCGTCGGTCATGAACATCCCCTCGTTTCACCGGCAATCCGCGCCCCGCCCCGGCGGACCGTATCCGCTCCGCGGCTCCCGAGCGAGTACGGGGAACGCCCGCGTGTCCCCGGCAGCTGTCCGCCGCCACCAACGTACGCCCTGCCATTGCCGACCGTGTGGACTTGCCGGGCGTACGTCAAGGCTCTGTGGGACGCGGAACGCATGCTCAATGCGGTCCTGTCAGCGCAACTGCCGTCAGCACGAAGCCCTGCTCCACCGTCCAGCGCCCGGAGAAGGTGTCATGACGCCGTCCGCCCACGTGGGGCCCGGACACCAGCAGCCGCGCCGAGAAGGTGTGTGCTTCGGGGTCGAATTCGAGTTCTGCCTCATTGAAGCCGAGCTCGCGCCGCTGCAGCGGATACCAGGCTTTGAAGACCGCCTCCTTGGCGCTGAACAGCATGCGGTCCCAGTGCGCGTCCGGGCGGCGCTGGGACAGTTGGCAGAGCCGGACCTCTCATGCGGACGCGAGACGAACTCCAACACGCCTGCGGACACCGGCAGGTTGGGTTCCGCGTCGATACCCAGTGACACGGCAACCTCCGTACGGGCCACAGCGGCTGCGCGAAAGCCGGCGCAGTGGGTCATGCTGCCGACCACTCCGTCGGGCCAGGTGATCAGGCCCCGCTCCCCCGCCACGAGGACGGCAGGCGGCACCCCCAACTGGTGCAGGGCGCGCCGCGCGCAGAGTCGTACGGTGGTGAACTCCGCTCTGCGGACTGCGGTGGCGCCCGCGATCGCTGCGGACTCCTCGGGAAAGAGCCCGCCGAGGTCGTCGTCCTCGGGTGTGAGGTCACCGAACGCGCTCACGGTGGCAACGCCTTCCGGCAGCAGGGCCCCGATCACCGGTGGCCGCGCCTCGATCCGCAGCTCCCGGTCATCGTGGAACGACCCGGCACCTGATCGGTCCCTCGGTTTGGAGGAGCATCTTCTGGACGAGCCGAACTTCGGTGTCCACTGCTTCGAGTTCGAACTTCTGAAGGATCGCGGAGACGGCGAGAACGCTCTCCAGCATTCCGAAGTACTGGCCGATGCAGGCACGGGGGCCGCCTCCGAAGGGGAACCACGCGTAGCGCGGCCTGTCGGCTTCCTCCCCGGGCGCGAACCGCTCGGGCGCGAAGACCTCGGGGTCCTTCCAGTAGGCCGGGTGCCGATGAGTCACCCATGGGCTGAGGAAAACGGTCGCCCCGGCGGGAATCAGATAGCCGGCGATCTCGATGTCCGCCGTTGACCGCCTCGTGATGCCTGGAGCCGAGGGATACAGCCGCATGGCCTCCTTGAGCACCATCTGGACGTACTCGAGCCGGTCGAAGTCCTCGACGCCGGGCGTGCGTGACCCCAGAACCCGGTCGATCTCGTCCCGGGCACGCGCTTGTACGTCCGGGGTGCGGGCGAGCAGATGCAGCGCGAACTTCGTCGCTGTCGCGGTGGTCTCATGTCCGGCGAGGAAGAAGACCAGCACCTGGTCCCGGACCTCCTCGCTGGAGAGCCGATCGCCGGTGCTGTCGTCCGCTTCCAGCAGGAGACCCAGGAGGTCGTTGTCGCTGCCCAGCGTGGCACGCTCATGGATGATCCTGTCGCACACGTCATACAGCTCTCGGCGCGCGGCCATTGCTCTGCGGTTGGCCGGTGTGGGCCAGTTCCGCGGGATGGACAGCGGCGCGAAGGCCCGTCTGAGCATGTAGGCGCCCAGTATCGGAAAGCAGCGGTCGACGACCTCGCCGGCCTCCTTGCTCGCGCCACCGAACAGCACGCGCATCGTGATGCGTTGCGTCAGCCGCGTCATTTCGTGGGCGATGTCGATGGTGCTGTGGTCCGGGTCCTTCCATCGGCCCAGCATGTGCAGCACCTCCTCGCACATCGTGTCGGCGTAGAGGTTGACTTTGCGTCGGGTGAACAGCGGCTGAATGAGCCGACGCTGGCGAACGTAGTCATCGTCCTGGCTGGTCAAGAGGCCGTTCCCGAAGAGGTTGCGGATCTCGTCGTAGAAGGAGTCCTCTTTACGGAAGCCCACGGAGCGGGCCAGGAGTTGCTGGGCTCCCGCTGCCGAGAAGACCGCGAAAATCTCCTGCCGCAGACCGGGCGGCCCGACGCTGAACCGTACGACGTCGCCATGGTCACGCCGAGCCCGCAGGTAGGTGGCCAGGGGATCGCGGCGAAGCGCGTTCATGGAGCCAGTCAGCCGGGAGCCGTCAACCGTAGGAATTTCCCGGGTGTTTGTCATCAACGCTTCTCCCGTTGCGAACAATCGCGAAAACGCGGGCGGGCACCATGGTGTCGTCGCGGGTGGCGTCGCGGGTGACCTCCGCGCGGGTGACGGTCCGGTAGGCGGGAGGTCTCCGCGGGGCCGGGGCCCGCGGAGACCTCCCGGGTCTGCGGCGTCCTCAACGAAGCTCGGCGGGACTGCCTGCGCGCCGCCTCACTCGGGAGGACTGCCTGCGCGCTGCCTTACCTGTTGGTCCGGCCGTACCTCAGCATGCCTTCCAGCCACTGGTCGAGGCCCGGCGACTCGGGTTCACCGCGCCATGCCAGGTGGCCGTCCGGACGTATCAGCCACACCTCACCGGCCACGGCGCGGTCCTTCTTGCTCGACGACTGGGCCGCCTTGCGTTCCAGGACCACGAGCCGGTCATCGCCCAGGTGCTGCCGCACCACGTCGACGCAGGGATCGGCTCCGCCCTTCGGCACGAGCAGCACCCACCGGCCGTGGAACTGCTCGTACAACCGGGTACGGCTGCGGTCCGACGACCGCACGCATTCGAGGTCGCCCACGGTGTCGCCGGGCTGCGGTTTCGCGCCGAACCGGGAGCCACCGCCCAGTGGTCCGCTCCGATAGGTCTCCCACAGCTTCGCATGCGAGAACGTGGTCAGCTGATCGAACCCGGGGGTCTTGACGATCGGTGCCACGACGTGGTCGCGCAGGACGCGCACCAGCGGATTGCGCATCTTCTCGATCTGACTGGGTGCCGACTTGCCGAGGACGATTTCCTCCGCGATAGGACGCCGCTCGTCCTGGTAGGTCTCCAGCAGTGCCTCGCCGGCCATACCGCGGATGATGAGTGCGAGCTTCCAGGCGAGGTTCTCCGAGTCGCCCATTCCCGTGTGAATGGCAGGTCCGCCGAAGGGGACGTGCGGGTGGGCCGCGTCACCGGCCACCAGCACTCGGCCTTCGCGGTAGTTCTCCACGATCCGGCCCTGCCCGGTGAAGGTGAGCTTGGTCGTGGTGTCGAGGAACTCCACTCCGCCATAGGGGGAGCGTTCCGCCAGCACGGTGCGCACCCGGGAGACGATCTCGTCTTCGTCGGGCTTCTCCGTTCCCTGCTCCGGGTCGAGCGCCAGGATGCGCCACAGGTTGTTGGCCCCGTCGGGGTCGACCATGGGCATGACCCCGACCTTTCCGTCCGGGTGGAGCCAGCCTGTCAGTCCGTTCCGGTCGAGATCCCAGTTGACGTGCGCGTCGACCATCAGGTAGCGGCTGCTGCGGCCGATGGAGCTGATGCCGGCCGCCTTCCGGACCATGCTGTCGGGCCCGTCACAGCCGACCAGCCAGCTCGCGCGAACCCGGTCACCGCTGCTCAGCACAGCGGTCACGCTGTCCGCATCCTGTTCGATGTCGACCAGGACACTGCTCCACTCCACGGCTCCGTCGCGGTCGGCCCAGTACTCCCGCAGGGCTGCCTCGATCTTGCCCTGGTTGATGAGCATCGGCGGAGCCAGGTTGACCTTCCCCGGTGTGGTGTAGCGCAACCTGATCGGCTGCCGCCCCAAGTGAGCGGTGGCGTTGGTGAGCATGGGCGTCTCGTTGGGCAGATTCCCCAGCGAACCCATGCGCTGCATGACTTCGGACCCCGGGCCGTGTACCGAACTCGACAGCCGCTCAGGCGGCCCAGGAGCCCGCTCCAGAAGGCGCACCGATACGCCTTGGAGGGACAGGTAGTTGGCGAGTGTCAAACCCGCGGGTCCGGCGCCGATTACCAGTACGTCTGTCGTTGCTTCACTGCTCATTCTCGCTCCAGGTAGTGATGCGTCGATACCTTGCGATGATGACCATTGGCGCAGTCGCCGGACATGCTCGATCAGCGATTAAGGGAAGCCAGCGTCACGCAATATGCTGCCCCACGATGCACATCGCGTCACCCTTTCCAGGAGAGCATTAGTGGCCTGTCCTAAAGGTGCAACGGCTGAATTCGAGCACACCGATGGAACCCGGCCGAGCGACGGTGGAGATTTGCGCCTGCTTTCTTTTCACGAGCAGCTCACGGTGTCGCATCGACGACGCGGATGCCGTTCCGGGCGCACGCGTGAACCGAAACCGCCGGCAGCCGTTGAACGGCCAGGCACCACCGAGCAGCCGGGACTTCCCGTCATGGACCAGCTGAAGTGAATTGCTGGGCGGCCTGCTGGGGCAGCTCGATGCCGTTCTCGTCGTACAGATAGAAACCGCGGCCCGACTTTCGGCCCAGTTCTCCTGCGGCGACCTTCGCGACCAACAGTTCGCTGGGCAGGCAGGAGGGGTCACCCGTGCGCTCGTAAAGGGTGTTGAGTGAGTCCACCAGGTTGTCCAGGCCGATGAGATCGGCGGTGCGAAGGGGACCGGTGGGGTGGCCCAGGCATCCTTGCATCAGGAGGTCTGCGGTGTGCGCGGTGGCTGTCCCCTCGGCAACGAGCCGCACAGCAGTGTTGATCATGGGGTGGAGGAGACGGCTGGTGACGAAGCCGGGGCTGTCTCCCACAGCGACCGGCCGGCGGCCCAGAGCCTCCAGGAGACGGTGAGCGACCGTCAGGGTGCGCTCGGACGTGTGCGGCCCGGGGATGAACTCCACCATGGTGATGAGGTAGCTGGGGTTCATGAAGTGCGTGCCGACCAGGTCCTCGGCGCGCGGTATGCCATCGGCGAGTTCACCGATGGGGAACCCCGAGGTGTTCGAGATCAGCGGTGTACCCGGCCGGACCAGATCCGATGCTCGCGTCAGGACTTTCCGCTTCACTTCGAGCACTTCGGTGACCGCTTCGATGACGGCTGTCGCGTCCTCGGCCTCGTCGAAGGACGTCGTGGTGGTGAGGGTGCCTGGGCGACGTCCGGCCGGCAGGGCCTCCAGCAGCTGCGCGTGGCGTAGGTCCTGGGCGACCCGGGTGCGCGCCCGGTCCAGCGTGGCGTCATCGAGGTCGACGAGACATACGGGGATGCCGTGTCCGATGGCGGTGGCCGCGATGCTCGTGCCCATCACCCCGGCACCGAGGACGGCCAGTTGATGTGCGTACTGCTCGGATTCCATCGTTCCGTCCTCAGCGGGGGGCCGATGAACAAACAGGGTCGGTCCCTCAGAAGCAGTTGCACCAACTGGGGCCGCCGGACGTGCCGGTCGGGGACAGAGGGCCGTCGAACGTCTCGACCGACTCGATGACCTTCACCTCGATCCGGAAGTCGTCTTCCGTACGGTCTTCGGACTCGGCGAAGAGACCTTCAGGTATCAGCATGCTTTCTCCTGTATTCGGTCCGGTTCAGCTCCGGTTCAGCGAGGACGTGCACAGGGGGCGGCCAGTAAAACGGGCACTCTGGGAAACGTAACCTACGGTTCGGACGCAGGACAGCGGATGGCAGCAAGGTGTCAGTTCCGACGGCCGGGGAAAGTTACCTGATTCACCTCCGTTCTCCGTATGGCATCTTGCGGTCACGGCCTCCTCTTGCGACCGGCCCCCTCTCCTGGAGACGCTTTCCGAAGGGCGGTCTGGACGGATGACATCTGATTGCCAGGCATCTGGGTCCCTCTTATCGCCGCGGCAAGGCCAGAAGTTGCCGGGGAGGCATGGCAGTGTCCGCCGGAAACGCCAGGAGGAAAGACTTATCATGCCTGCATTTTCCGCGTTGGAAACGGCACTGTTCCGGATGGCCACCGTAGCGGCACGCGATGACCAGGATTACCTCTACACGTCCTGGCAGGGGCGTGACATCGATGAAGCCGCCGACAGCGATATAGCGGAGTACATCAACAGGATCGCCCGTGATCCGGTACTGGCAGAGGGCATCGCACTCTCCAGTGAGGGGCTTTCCGGCTCCCTGGACCGGATTCGCCGCGGTGAACTGCCGAACAGGAAGCGGCTCATGCGGACGGCGCTCTCGGTCACCAAGTACGCGATGAGGATCTCGGGGCGGCCGACTCCGTTCGGGATCTTTGCGGGGGTGGCCAAGGCCAGGGTCGGAGAAGGCACATACGCCAAGTTGGGGACGGGTCACCAGAAGCGGGTACGGCCGGACGCGGGCTGGCTGACCGGAGCTGCCGAGGCCCTGATGCTGTCCGGGAGAAGGCTGAGCGGATTCGCTGTGGCCCTCAACGATCTGTGCACGGAGCATGGCAATGAACTGCTCTGTCCGTGGGCCAGAACCACCAGCGGCGGCAAGGGGCGGGTGAACCAGGTATCGATCGTGCGGAGCGACGCGGTCGACCGTATCTGCGCGCTCACCAGGACGGCTCGGGAGGTGTCCGAGGTGGTCCGCTGCGTCGCCGGTTCGATGGAGCCGCCCGCATCGCCGTCCGCTGTGGAGGAGCTGGTACGGACCCTCATCCGGAACGGCTTCCTGATCACGACGATGGTGCCGAGGAACATGGCCGGGCAGGCTCTCCGGACGGTCCTGGCAGGCTCCGCCGAGGATGTCGCCCTCCGGACCCACGCGGCGCTGGCGGAATACGCTGCCACACCGGTCGGCCAGGGGCTTCCGCAGCTCACCATGGTCTCCGGGCTCCTGCAGGACGTGCACCGGCACCCCCGTCAGGCCGTGCAGGCCGATCTGCTGCTGGACGCGGACATCCAGGTTCCGCGGACGGTAGGGACGTGCCTGGAGGAGTTTGCGGAAGCCATGTGGCGCATGGGTCCCCAGGAGAACGGTGCGCGCCATATGGCCGACTACGCCCGCGAGTTCACCGAACGCTACGGGATACAGGTCCCGGTGTCCGTCGTGGAGCTGATCGATCCCGTCCGCGGTCTGGGGTACCCGGCTGCGTACGAGGACGGCGGGACACCTGAGCGGACGCCGTCCGGTGCCGGCCGTGACGCCTTGTTGAACGAGCTGTACGTCCAGGCCGTCAGATCCGGTAGCCGGGAAGTGTCGGTCACGGAGGAACTCGTGAGCCGCTTCGAGTCCCTCCGCGAGGCTCCCGCTTCCGCCCCGCCGGCCTCGTTGGAGCTCTGCGTCCAGATCCTCTCGCACAGTACGGAGGATCTGGACCGCGGCGACTTCGAACTACTCTTCTCACGCTACACGGGGTCGCGGACGGCCGGCGCGACAGCGGGCCGGTTCGCCGACGCGTTGGGTATCGCGGACGAGCTGCATCAGCTGATGGGCACCCACAGGGACGACGGGCCGCTGTACGTCCAGGTGGACTTCGAGCCCAGCACTCCGGGTGCGCTCAACGTCGCTCAGGTTCCCCGGCTTCTCCCGCAGCAGATGCCCATCGGTGTGCTCGGGGACGCCGACGGTTCGGCCACGCTCGACTGGCGCACGCTGGCAGTCGTGTCGGACGGGAACGCCCTGCGGCTCATCCACGGGGAGAGTGGCCGCGAGGTGGTGCCCGTCGCCCCACACGTCCTCGACCTCGAGCGCAGCGCGCCGAGCGTCGTCCGTTTCCTCGTCGATGTGTCGGCCGGCGGATTTCCCGCGTGGTCGACCTGGAGCTGGGGCGGCTTGGAGAGCATGCCGTATCTGCCAAGGGTGCGTTACGGCAAGGTGCTCGTGAAGCCGGCGCAGTGGAGGCCGTCGGAGAGGCTGCTGGACCCGAAGCTCACCTGGGAGACATGGCGTGGGGAGCTGCGCCGCTGGCTGGCCGAGTGGGATGTCCCGCGCCGCATCGACATCTCGCTCCGGGACGAATACTGCTCGCTCGACCTGGACAACTCGCTTCACCAGGCGGTGCTGCGGCGTGAACTCCAGGGCCGCCGGGTCCGCATCAGCGAGAGCCTGACCGCCGATCCGTCGGTGTTCGGCTGGACGGATCGGCATGCTCATGAAGTCGTCGTCGGCCTCGCGCGGCGTGCGACGGTCCAGCGCCCGGCCCCGGCCCTGATCAGCCGTGTCCCGGCGTCCGCCCGCCCGGAGGCCCTGCCGGGCGGCGAGTGGCTGCACGCGAAGATCTACGCCCCGGAACGGGCCCATGACGAGCTGATCGCCGAAGCGCTGCCCGGACTCATCACCGAGGTCGCCGACTCCGTCGACCGGTGGTTCTTCATCCGCTATCGCGACCCGGATCCCCATCTCCGCCTGCGGATGCACGGGCCGGAAGCGGAGTTGCGCGGCCCCGTCCTCGGCGCCCTGCACGACGCGATGCGGCACCTTCGCCGTGCGCGCTTGATACGCGACTTCGTGCTCGCCGGCTATGCCCCGGAAGTGCACCGATACGGCGGAGCGGAGCTGATGCCGCTGGCCGAGGAGGTCTTCGCGCAGGACAGCTGGTCGGCGATCTGCCAGCTCAGGTCCCGCAGACGGGGCGGCATCGACTGCTCCCCCGAGATGCTCGCGGCGGCCAGCTACGGCGTCCTCCTTGAGGCGCTGGGCGCTTGGCCCTGGTGGGACTGGGTGGCACAGTCGTACCCGAAGAACGAGAAATCCAGGTCGTTCTACCGGCAGAACGCCGCGGAGGCCATCCGGCTGATCCGTCCCGGCAACGTTCTGGGGGCATTCCTGGACACCTGGGCGGTTCCCGGCATGCGGCCCGTCTGGACGGAGGCCGACGCTGTCCGCCGGTACGGAAGCGCGCTGCTCGGATCGCCACAGGAGCGGATCACCGGCATCGCGCTGCGCGGGCTGCTGCATATGCAGCACAACAGGCTGCTCGGCATCAGCCCGGATCAGGAGGAGCGCAGTTACGGAATACTCCGCGGTGTCGCCCGGCAGCACCTCGGTGAACTGCATCACCGGCTGAAGGGGTGACGGTCATCCCGCATCACCGTCAGCTGCCGTCTTTGCGCCCTGCATCGCGGTACGCAGCCAGTCCCGCAGCGCGGACTTGTCCACTTTTCCGCTGCCGCCCCGCGGGAGCTTCGGCAAGTGGTGAACAGCCGTAGGGAGTTTGTAGCGCGCCAGCCGGTCGCCGGCGAAGCCCCGCAGCTCCTGCAGAGTCGCCTTGCCGGGACCGTCCTGGCACAGCACCACGACCGGTGTCTCCTCCCACACGGGGTGTGGCGCGCCGAGCACGGCGACCTCCCGAACTCCCGGGTACTCGGCCAGAACCCGCTCGATCTCGGCGGGATAGACGTTCTCGCCACCGCTGATGATGACGTCCTTCCGGCGGTCCACTATGTACAGCAGTCCGCCCTCGTCGCGCTGCCCGATGTCGCCGGAGCGGAACCAGCCCGCCTCGTCCTTCGCGAGCCGGGTGGCCTCCGGATCGTTCCAGTACTCACGGAACACGTTCGGGCCACGCACCAGGAGTTCGGCGGGCACCGCGGGCTCGGTGACCTCCCGGCCCGTGGCCGGGTCGACGAGTTTGATCTCTGTGTACGGCAGCGGATATCCGACCGAGTCGGGGTGGGTGTCGACCAGTTCGGCGGGCAGGCAGGCGGCCAGCGGAGCAGTCTCGGTGAGCCCCCACGCCTGCTGGAGGGTGAGGCCGCGGGCCGCGTAGTCGCGCACGAGCTGGGACGGCACGGGTGCTCCGCCGACGAGGGCGGTGCGCAGGCTGCACAGGTCGGCCTCCGCGAAGCCCGGGGAACGGGCGATGGCGGAGAACATGGCCGGCACAGCGATGACGTTCACCGCCCGGTGCGCTGCCAGGTCGGTGAGGGCCTGCTGGGCGTCGAAGGCCCGCCGGACCACGACCGTACCGCCGTGGACGAGGGTGCCCAGGGTGAATCCGGTCAGCCCTGCGACGTGGAACATGGGAGCGAGTACCAGCGCGGTGTCGCGCAGCCTTGACTCGATGACGGCTGTGGTGGCGACATCGTGCCACCACAGGTTTCCGTAGGTCAGGACCACTCCCTTGGGGCGTCCCGTGGTACCGGAGGTGTAGATGATCAGCGCCGCGTCGTCGGGGCGCACGGTCGCGGGCGGGCGCCCCTGCTCGGGTACTGCGGCGGTGGACAGGTGCTGCCACGGGGCGGGAGCTTTCGCGGGCGAGGGGGCCCGCAGGTCCGTGTCGACGAGGAGGTGCCGGCGCACGGGCAGGGAGGGGAGCACGGCGGCGAGGGCAGCCGTGTACTCGGCCTCTGCAAGGAGGGTGTGAGTGCCGGAGTCCCTGAGCAGTGCCGCCAACTCCGGCGGAGTGAGCCGGAAGTTCAACGGCACGAAGATCGCCCCCAGATGTGCTGCCGCCAGCGCGGTGCGCAGCAACAGCTCACTGTTACGGCCGAGCCAGGCCACACGGTCGCCGGCGCGGACGCCTCCGTGTGCCAACACGTCGGCCAGGGAGCGCACATCGGCGGCGAACCGGCCGTAGTTGACCGGTATGTCCTCGTACCACACGGCCGTGGTGTCCCCGGATATCCGAGCCCATCGGTCCACGGCCACGGCGGGGCTGAGGTTGATCTGATGCATCAGTCGGTCCACCTGTCTGGGTCGCTACGGCGGTAGGGCGGAAGGCGGCGGTAGGGCGGAAGGCGGCGGTAGGGCGGAAGGCGGCGGTCAGCCGCAGCCACCGGCGTGGCCCTGGTCGCCGTCGGCGCCGAGGGCCACCTCCGGTTGCGGGGCCGGATCATGCGGCCGGGCGCCGAGCACGGCCGTCGCAAAGGCGTCCAGTCGGTCCAGGCCCCAGTATTTGTCGCGTCCGTGAACGAAGAAGGGGACGCCGAACACCCCGTCCCGGTCGACCGCGAGCAGCGCTTCGACCCCGCGTGCGCGCAGACCGGAATCGTCGGCCGCCGCCGCCAGCCGACCGGCGGGCAGGCCGAGCCCGGCAGCCGCCTCAGCGACGACGGCACGGTCACAAATATCGCGGCCCTCCTCCCAGCGCAGCTCGTAGAACCGCCGGATGAACTCCGGCCCGCGGCCCTCGTCCAGCGCGGCGAGGTATGCGAGGTGCGGCACCTCCCACACCGGTTCGCGGTCCACCGGCCACACCGGGGTGAGCCCGGCGTTCCGGGCGCAGCGCCGGACGTCCTGAAGGATGTAGAGGTGCTTGGCCCGGGACATGTCGGTGTACGGGAAGCGGCCTCCGGCCTCGCGGAGCAGGGCGGCGCTGTGCGCATCGGGCTCGAAGAAGGGCCGCCACTCCACGGACGCCGCAACTTCGGGATGCTGTTCCGTCAGACGCCGGTACGCCAGCCAGGAGTAAGGGCTGCGCAGGGAGAAGTAGAAGCGCGGGGCGGCCTGCTGTGAGGAGGCCATGGAACACACCTTCTCTCAGAGCACGATGCCGCCGTCGATGTGGAGCACGCTGCCGGTCACATACGCGGCGGTGGACACGTAGGCGACCATGTCGGCCACCTCCTCCGGCGCACCGAAGCGGCCCAGCGGGATGCTCCCCACCGCGTCCTCCCGGGCACGGACGGGCAGGGTGGCGACCATGTCGGTCTCGATGAAGCCGGGGGCGATCACGTTGGCGCGTATGCCGTACGGCCCGACTTCCTTGGCGAGCGCCTTCGTGAAGCCGATGATCCCGGCCTTGGAGGCGCAGTAGTTGGTCTGCGTGGCGTTCCCGTGCACTCCGGCGACGGAAGAGATGTTCACGACGCAGCCCCGCCTGCGCTTCATCATCTCGAAGACCGCCGAACGGCAGATGTGATAGGTGCCGTCGAGGTTGGTCGCCAGGACCGTCCGCCAGTCCTCGTCGCTCATCGTCAGCAGCGGACCGTCGCGGACGATTCCGGCGGAGGTGACCACGAGGTCGACCGGGCCGAGCTCCGCCTGCGCACGCATCACGAAGGAACCTGCTTCGTCCGCCCGCGAGACATCGGCGCGGCAGGCGAGGGCGCGCCCTCCCGACTCGGCGACTTCCTTGGTGAGCGTGTTCGCGCCTTCCTGGTCCGAGGCGTAACAGAACGCCACGTCATGGCCGTCGGCCGCAAGCCGACGGACAACGGCCCGGCCGATGCCGCGCGTGCCGCCTGTCACCAGGGCGACCGGACGCGGGGACGATGCGGTCATGCTCGGCTCCTCTCCCCGGCCGAGGCGACCGCCCCCGCCGGATCCGCTGCCGGACGGCGGGCGATCAGTACCTGGCCCACCTCCAGGACCGTGGCCCCGTTCACCCTGCTCTCCCCTTCGAAGGCGACGGTGTCCTCGAACGCTCGGGTCACCCGCGCCTGGTGGACCACGGCATCGCCGGGCCGGACGGTGCCGGTGAAGCGCACCCGCGACATCCCGGCGAACAGCAGGACACCGGCGGCCGGGGTTTCCCGATGCGACTCCCCGACGGCCATGAGGGCGGCCGCCGACTGGCACCACGACTCGAGGAGCAGCGCCGCGGGGTAGCTGTAGGCGGCGTCGTCGGCATCGTCGGGGAGCCCGCCGTACCAGGGCTCGTCGCAGGTGACCGCCTTCAGTGCGGTCAGCCACTCCCCCGGTGCCATGTCCAGGATGCGGTCGATGAGCAGGACCGGATGGCGGTGCGGCAGCAGTTGCTTGATCCCGACCGGTCCGATCTGAGGGCTCCTCACGTGCTCCTCCCCTCGCGCAGGCGGATCCTGATCCGGGCGACGGTTCCACTGGCGGTCGAGACCTCGGCGGCGCACCGCCATCCCTCCTGGCACCGTTGCCAGCTGAGATCGGCGGTGAGCCGGTCTCCTGGCAGGACAGGCTTGAAGAACCGCGCCTTCTCGACGGCGTCGAGCCGCCACGTGCGCTCCGGTTCCGGGACGACGGCCAACCCACCGCGATACACGAAGTCGAGGAGACACACGCCGGGAAAGACAGGGAAGCCCGGGTAGTGGCCCGCGAACACCGGCTCCTCGGGGGAGACCGTCAGATGAACGTGCCGCGTGCCGCCGGAGGCGGTGCCGACCTCCACGGTGCCCGCGACGGGGTGTCCCGGCAGCCGGGGCATCAGGCACCTGCCAGCTTCGCGGTCAGCAGATCGTGTGTCTCGGAGAGTGTGCGGAGCATCCGGAGCTCGGACTCCTCGAACTTCACCCCGTACTGCTTCTCGAGCATCACGATGACTTCCAGGGCCAGCAAGGAGTCACCGCCCAGGTCCGCGGTGAACCGGGCGTCGTCCGTCACATCCGACGGATCGATGTCGAGTACGTCGGCCACGATGCGCCGCACTTCTTCGCGGTCCGGGACCTTCGTCTGCTTCTCGCGCATTGTGGAACGCCTTTCGCCTGGTGGGAATTGGCCTGGTGGGAATGGGGAACCGGGCAGCCCGGCGGATCAATGTGCGCCCTGGCCGTCTCCTGGCAGGCGAAGCAGCGCCGCACCGACGACCCCGTCCGGCTCGGCGGAGGTGACCAGAACGGGACCCTCCACCGTCCTCGCCCCGGCCAGCGCCAGCACGGAGGTGATCTGAAAGGCCGCGGAGGCGGCGCAGGTGTCACCGATGGCCTCGGCGCAGCCGATGTCCTGGGGACGGTGGTCCCCGAAGACCTCCGCGAGGGCGGCGCGTTCCGCGTCCCCCTCCCCACCGCGAGGCTGTGACCCGGCCACCGCTGTGACCGCGTCCGCGTCCACCCCGGTGCCCTCGAGAAGCCGTCGGACACATGAGACGAGGGCCGGCCGGATCTCCCACTCGTCGCGGGCGAAGCCGAACTCCAGGCCAAGAGGGGTGGCAAGGGTTCGCCGGCCGTGGGCTGCGGCGTCCTCGGGATGCTCGAGCAGCCACATCGCCGCGCCCTCACCGAGCACCCGGTCTTCGGGTGCGCCGACCGCAGCCCCGGTGTCGGCGGTGCCCCGGCGTGCGGTGTCCCGGCGTGCGGTGTCCCGGCGGGCGTGCCATTCCAGCCAGGCACGGGCGCGGGAGAACTCCTCGACCGCGCCGCACAGCATGGCCGGGGCCCGGCCGGCCTTGCACAGCCGCAGTGCGTAACGCAGGGAGAGCAGGCCGGTGGCCCTGCCTCCGGCGACGGTCGCGTTGGGGCCTCTGAGCCGGTGCCAGATGGCCGACCGGCCGGCTGCACAGTTCATCACCGTGTTGGGGAACCGTGCCGGGTCCACCAGATAGGGGCGGGAGCTGGTGAGCGAGTCCCTGGTGAAGTCCATCATGCTCTGCGCACTTCCCATGCTGGTGCCCAGAGCGAGGCCGGTGCGCTCCCCCACTCCGCCCAGGCGCTCTTCCGCGTCATCGGTCAGGAGCTGCCCGACCGCGGAGACGGCCATGCCGGTGATCCTGTCCATCGAGCGCGTCCCCTTGCGGCCGAGCACGGCCCGCACGTCGAAGTCCGGGACAAGACCGGCCCCGTGGAAGGGCACGTCCCACTCTTCGGGGTCCAAGGGGACCACGGCGCGACGGCCGGAGGTCAGTCCGGCAGTGAACGCGTCGCGGTGCAGGCCCCAAGGGGATACGGCCGACCAGGCGGAGATCACGGGGCTGCCGGGAATGGTTGCGGGGGTCATACCGCTGCGCTCCTCCTTCGCTTCGCTGTACCGGGCATTCAGAAGAACCAGATCCGTCGATACGCCGGCCAGCGGGCCGTGACGGCGTGCCGGGCGACGGTGCGCACACCGGGCAGGAGCCGCTCGCGGGCGCCGGGGCCGAGTGCGGCGATGTCCGGTTCCTCGACCCACACTGCGGCGCCGTCCTCGATCAGCCTGTGCAGCGAGCGCTGTGGGCTGGGCAGGGTGTCGAGCGTCCGGGCCGCGATCCGCAGGGCGGGCCGGAATCCGGTGCATACGGCGAGGCTCGCGGCGAGACCGCGGAGCAGGATGTCGACGCCGCCGCTCTGCCGGTGCAGTTCCCGTGCGAAGTAGAGCGGGTTCGCGAACTGTGACTCCACCGCGCCCCGGTGGGCCCGCTCGACGACGAGGAGGGTGTTGCCCGTGCTGTCCACCGTTCAGCACACCCCCATGGCCAGGACCTTCTCCGAAGCCTCCACATGCGCCCAGAACCGGGCCGGGGGCCGCTCACGCACCTCGGATATCTGTTCCCCGGCTCCGCGGTCCGCGCAGCAGAAGCGGCAGGCGTACCAGTACAGGGCGTCCGGATGGGCGGCCAGCAGTTCGCGGACGAGCAGGGCGGTCGAGGGGTGGTCGGCCTCCGGGTCCGTGAGGTCGAGCGGCTTGCTGTCGCCGAGCGCAGTGCTGGTCAGCGTGGTGGCATCGCCGCAGGTCCAGACCTGGACCTTGGCGCCCCGGTCGAGGAGTGCCTGGGTGAGCCGCAGTGCGCTGGTGACCAGCTCGGTCTGGTGCGGTGCGCCGAGCAGTTTGATCAGCACGTCTGTCCGTGGAACCCGCCATACCATCTCAGTGCCACACCGCCTGCACGCCCGCTCGCAGCAGTCGTTCCGCCACGTCCTCCATCTCGACGACCCGCGCGCCGCTGACCACGTCCTCGGGGGCCACGCCGCGCTGGTGCAGGCTGAAGGCGTCCGCCCACAGCTCGCCTCCGAGCCGGAGACAGTCCTCGACTCCAGGCGTCAGCGCGGGAACCGAGCCGACCACTCCGTCCTCGATGAGCAGCAGGGTGACGTCGGCCCCTTCGCGCAGCAGGCGGCACGCATCGCCCACGAACCGTTCGGCACCGGACCCGAACTGCGGTCCGCTGCTCTCGATCAGCAGGAACTCGTTCATGAGCGGAGCCCGTCCGCCCGTACGGGGCCGCTGAGGGCATGCACGACACGGTCGTCGAACTCCACGAGGCTCCAGTCCCGGGGGCTGTCGATGACGGCGTAGCCGTGCGTGATCCGGCCCGCCGCGGTTCGCACCAGGTGTCCTTCGCGGACGGCGTAGCACTCCATGCGGGCGGTGTAGGTCAGATTCTTGAAGACCTCCTCAACGGTGTAGACCGTGTAGAGGTCCTCTTCCATCAGCACTTCGTCGAGGATCTGGATCCGCGAGTGCGGCACGACGGGAATCCACTGCCGGTCTTCGAGGAGTTGTCGGATGGAGATGCCCCGGTCCGCGAGGAAGAGGTCGACGACCTCCTCCATCAGGCGCAGATACCCGGACATCTGGAGCCGCTCGCTGAAGTGGCAGTACGGATAGGGGATGCGCCACTTCCAGCCGAAGGCGTTCTCCCCCGCGGTGAGCCGCTCCAGCAGCCCGTCGCCCGC
The DNA here is from genome assembly GCF_052246355.1 of Streptomyces sp. 3N207. Taxonomy (NCBI): domain Bacteria; kingdom Bacillati; phylum Actinomycetota; class Actinomycetes; order Kitasatosporales; family Streptomycetaceae; genus Streptomyces; species Streptomyces sp. 3N207. The sequence continues at coordinate 26,862 of NZ_JBQQBV010000025.1, forward strand.
ATACGGGTCCTGACCGGTGACGGGCGCGGTCCCGGCGGACTGGGCAGCGTGACGGCTGGGGCCGGGTGCGGAATCCTGCCGGCCCAGGACCGGGACGGTGTAGGGCATGAGGGGGGAGGGCGGCTGTGCGTCCGCCCCGTGACCTTCTGCTGTCCGAAGGGAGACCCGCACCGTGGAAGTGGCCGCCTTGACGCGCCGGCCGTCGCGCTCCAGGGTCAGCGTGACGCGGAATCGGAGGGTCGAATCGCCCTCCCGCGTCGCGGGCACGACCTCGGCGTCCACGGAGTCGTCCATGTGGAGGGCGTGCAGGATACGGGTGTCCAGGTCGACGAGGTCGAGACCGAGGCCGTGCTCCTCGTAGAGGCCGCGAGCGGGGAGTCCGGCACAGCGGAAGTGCTCCAGGACCGCTTCCTCGACCAGGTAGTTGACGTGCTTGAACCCGATCCAGGTGCAGATGTTGGAGCCCTCGTAACGTGGGCGCAGCTGCACCCTGGTGCTCTCGGTCAGCAGATGCTTGGCCGCTACCGGCAGGGCTTCCGTGGTCATGGGCTTCACTCCGGGTCCAGGTGGGAGGAGGGCTGTGGCGGTCGGTCGTCAGGCGGGCAGCGAGCGCAGGAAGGTGTTGGTGAGGCCGGCGAACGATTCCGCCGAAGCCACCATGGGGAAGTGCTCGTTGCGGGGCAGGATGTGCACGGAGGCGTCCGGCAGGGATGCGCCCAGCGCTCTCGCATCTGTGGGGAAGGCCACGAAGTCCTGCTCTCCGCCGACGATCAGGAACGGCATCGGCAGCTGCCGGGTGCGGATCTGCGGCATGCGCAGATAGGTGTCGAAGAACCGGATCCAGCTGTACGGTCCGATGAAGTCGCGGACCTTGATGGCCACGGCCATTTGGTGCTCGCTGATGCCCGGTGTCCTGCCGTGGGCCCGCATCCCGGTGGCCAGGATGCGGTCGAAGTTGTTCAGGTAGTAGGCGATCGACTCCCAGTCGAAGTCGTCAGGCGCAGCGCGGTAGAGCGGGGAGACGAGCACGATGCCGCGCAGCTTCCGGCCGTTGACGACCAGAGCGTCCTGCGGCCCGGTGATCTGCTGGTCGAGCCAGCTGAGCACGGTGCTCGTGCCGAACGAGTGGGCCATGAGGACGTCGACTCCGCCGGGGACCCGGGAGACCGCGAGATCGACCCACTCCTCGACCGACCGGAGCGTCCAGTCCCGCACGCCCGTACCGCGCCAGGGCATGTCGGCCTCCCAGATTTCGCAGCGCGGGTCGGCGCGCGCCACGAACGGGCTCCATACGGCGGAACTGCTGCAGAGGCCGTGGACCAGCAGCACGCGTACCGGGTCGGGTGCTGTGGCCGGGCGGGCGAACCGTACGAGAACAGGCTCCGCAGCAGCCTCTGTGCTGTCGGTGGTGCGGGGTGCCGACTCGGTGGTGTCGGAGGTCATCACCCGTCTCCTCTCACCGGGCTGATCAGCATGGCCGCGACCGCGTCCGCGTGGTCGTCGCCGTTGGTGAGCAACGCGCCGCGCGCGTCGTGCGACTGGAACCAGCCGACAGCTGCGGCGCACTGCAGGACACCGAGCGCCCCGGACGCCTCACCATGGGCCGCGGCGAGATCGTGGCGGGGCAGTGCGGGGGCCGCGTCCGTCCCGTTGCCGCTGCGGGTGCCGGGTGCGGGGTCGGTGAGCCAGAGCCCGGCAGCCCGGAACGCCTCCCCGTCCTGGGCGGTCAAGTGGCTCACACACGCCGCCAGGCTGCCTTCCCGGGTGTAGGGCCCGAGCCGGGCCACTGGCTCGGCGCCGCGAGACCGCGCGGTCTCCTCGCCCTCCAGGAGCAGCGCCACGGCCCCGTCGAAGAGGCTCCCGGGGCTGCCGATGAGGCGTTCGACCACCGTGTTGGAGGGCTCCACGCCGACAACGAGGCTGTGGGAGCAGCGGCCGGCAAACAGCAGGGACATGCCCCAGTGCACGGCGTCCAGGCCGGAGGTCGGGCCGTTGCAGAGCATCAGACTGGGGCCGCGCAGCGCGAACCGTGTGGCCACCGAGGAGGCGACGACATTGCTGGAGGCGATGGGCAGCAGCATCGGGCTGATGCGGTCCGTGCTCTCCTCGGCGATGTCCGCGGTCACCGTGCAGACGGTGTCCAGGTTGCCGAGGTTCGAGCTGGCCACGACCGCGACCGAAGCACCGACATCGTCGGAAGCACCGACGTCGTCGGAGGAGGGCAGCGCCGCGTCGCGCAGCGCGTCATGGGCCGCACAGAGCGCGAGTTGCGAAGCCCGGTCCAGGTAGCGCAGTCCCCGGCGCCCGATGCGGGCGGTGGGGTCCACGGGACCGGCCGAGGGCGGCGGCGGGTGCAGCAGCTCCTGAGGGGTCGTGACGCCCGGTACGGCGAGCCCCACCCCGGTCACGGTGATGTTTCCCGGACGCGGCATCAGGTGGTTCCTTCCAGGAGGGCGACGGCGTTGACCCCGCCGAAGCCGAAGGCGTTGACCTGAGCGAGGTGGAGGCCGGGTTGTACTCCGGTGGTGTGTGTGACGAAGCGGAAGTGTTCGGAGCCGGGTGCCGGGTCGTCCAGGCCGAGCACGGGCGGCACCCGCCCGGTGGCCAGCGCCCGGGCGGCGATGATCAGGCTGAGCAGTCCCGAACCTCCGGACGTATGCCCGGTGGCGCCCTTCAGAGCGGTCATGAGCGGATGCCCGACGGCAGCCCCGAACACCTCGGCCATGGCCGCGATCTCGACCTCGTCGTTGAGGGGGGTGCCCGTGCCGTGCAGCAGCGCCAGGTCGATGTCCTCCGGTTGCACCCGCGCTGTCGTATGGGCCCGGCGGACAGCGGCGATGATGCTTCGCAGGTCGGGCGCGGTCGCGTGCCCGGCGTCGCAGTTGAGGCTCACGGCGCGCAGCCGGCCGCAGGGCCGCGCGGCGGTCGCCGACCCTTCCCTGCACAGGACGACGGCTGTGGCCCCGTCGCCCATGAGCGTGCCCCGGCGCGTCCGGTCGAAGGGCCGAACCCGCTCGGGCGGAGTCAGCTGCACACGGTCGAGGAGGCCGAACATGCTCTCGGTGATCGTGTCCACACCCGCGACGACGACAGTGTCGGCGACTCCGGCACCCAGCATGTCGCCGCCCATCGCCAAGGCGTACAGCGAAGCCGAGCAGGCATTGGAGACCGTGTACGTCCGGGTGGCACCGAAGCGCTCCCGCAACGCCGTTCCGAAGTGCAGCCGCGTCACATCGAACGGCGTGCCGTCGCGCCAGGAGAGTTCGGCCGAGCGCAGCTCCCGCAGGCCCGTGCCCACGATGACCGGGACATCGGTGAGGTCGTCGCCGAGCTCGGCGTCCTCCAAGGACTCCTCGATGGCCTGTACGAGCCAGCGGGTGGCACGCAGGGGGACGTCCTGGCCGGGCGCGGGCCGGTCGTCGATCTCGTAGGCGCTCTCCGCGCGGTAGCGGTCCGGTCGGAACCCGCGCAGGGGGGCCAGTCCGTCGCGGCCGGCGCACAGGGCGTCGAAGACCTCGGTCACGCCGCGGCCGACGCTGGTCACCGCGCCGCTGCCGGTCAGCAGCCACCCGGCCGACGGCGTGTCCGGTGCGCTCGGCCGAGTCACGCGAGCTCCTGATCGTAACGGCCGTAGATGAGGACCGCGTTGTTGCCGCCGAAGGCCAGACCGTTGTTCTGGACCACTCGTGGCCGAGCCTCGACGGCGTGGTTGGGTACGCAGTCGAGGCCGCACTCCGGGTCGGTCTCGACGTGGTTGACGGTGGGCGGGATGAAGCCCTCGGTGATGGCGAGTACGCACCCGATGGAGGCCAGGGCGCTGGCGGCACCCATGCTGTGGCCGAGCATCGACTTGACGGAGATCGTGGGTGGTGCGGTTTCGGTGCCGAAGACCCGGCGGATGGCCGCCGCCTCCGTCACGTCGTTGGCTCTGGTCCCGGTGCCGTGCGCCGAGATGAAGTCGACGTCCGCCGGCTTCACGCCCGCGTTGTAGAGTGCGAGCTGCATGCAGTGGGCCACGCTGTCCTCGTTGGGAGCGACGGGGTGGTCGGCGTCGCAGTTGAGTCCGAAACCCAGGACCTCCGCGTAGATATGGGCTCCGCGGGCGAGGGCGGATTCGAGGCTCTCCAGGACGAGGACCCCCGCCCCCTCGCCGGTGAGGATCCCGCTGCGGTTCTTGTCGAACGGCTGGCAGCGTTCCGGGGCGATGGTCCCGATCCGGTAGAACCCGGTGAACGTCTTGCGGCACAGCGCATCCGCACCACCGCACAGAGCGAGGTCGACATCGCCGGCCCTGATGGCGTCGAAGCCGTAGCCGACGGCGTAGTTGCCCGCAGCGCAGGCCGTGGGAAGCGTGACCGCCTCGACCGAGTTCAGGCCCAGTTCGTGGACGACCGCGGCGGACAGCCGGCCTGCCGGCACCCGGGCGGCCACGGCCGGTTCCAGGGCCCCAGGACCGTGCTCCAGCTCGGTCTCGACCAGCTGGTCGAGGTCGCGGGCCTCACCGTCGGTGGTGCCGACGGCAACGAGGCAGGGGCGCTCGCGCAGTGCGGCCGGGTCCAGTGCGGCATGTGCGACCGCCATGCGGGCGGCAGCCGCGGAGAACTGGCCGGCCCGGCCCAGGCTCTCCGGCGGCGTCCGTATCCAGTGCTCGGGGGAGAATCCGACGACTTCGCATCCCATCGCATGGTCGAAACCCGAGGTGTCGAAAGCGCCGATGTGGCCCACGGAGCTGCGTCCGGAACGAAGCCCGTCCAAAAATTCAGCAGCTTCGATACCGATGCTCGAAACGACCCCCACTCCGGTGACCACCACGCGGACAGCTGATTTATCGAGCATGGTGCGCCGCCTCCGAGAATGAGCAGGTGCTATTTTTCGGACGCTTTCGAAACGACGTTGTACACGCCTTCGAGGTTGACCATACCGGCGAGCTCCGACTGCTCGATCGTGACGTCGAACTCCTTCTCCAGCCCGGCAAGTATCTCGATCGCCCGGAGTGAGTCGGCGTCGTGATCCTCCTTGAAGCGGCTGGTTCCGGAGAGCTCGTCCGGGTCTATCTCAAGAATGTCGCACACTATCTCCTTGATTTTCTGGCGGTCTTCCTGGGTGAGCGAACTCATGCTGCCTCCCGGGTCTTCTGCGCCTCCGGATCCACCGAATCAAATACTATGGGCGGCGGTCGCGTGCGTGAAGGAATATGGCCGTAAGCTGCCATCCCGGTTCTGCTGTCCCGAGTGGCATCGGTCTTTGTCGGCCGATGAGAGTGGCGCCCTTCAGTAAAAAGCATGGATTAGTGTCCGAGGTCCGGCGCCTCGAAGCGCATCGTGGAGGGCAGGCTCCGCGGCTCCGGAATGAGGTGCAGGCGCTGAATGTCCGCCACCGCGGGCAAGGACGCGGTGCACTCGCAGGAGTCGTCGGTGAAACCGGCGAAACGGTAGGCGATGTCCATCATCCGGTTGCGGCTGGTGGGACGGAAGTCGGCGACCAGGTGCACACCGGCCCGGAACGCCTCGGTCGTGAGCCAGTTGAGGATCGCCGTGCCGACGCCGAAGGAGACCACCCGGCACGAAGTTGCCAAAAGTTTGACGTGCCAGCGGCGGCTGTCGGTGTCCAGCAGCAGCACGCCGATGGCACCGTGCGGGCCGAACCGGTCGGTGAGCGTGGCCACGAGGACCTCATGAGCGGGGTCGGCGCAAAGGTCGCGCAGGACCGCATCGGAGTAATGGACGCCCGTCGCGTTCATCTGGCTGGTACGCAGGGTCAGTTCCTCGACACGGGACAGTTCGGCGACATCCGCCCTGCGCAGGCGAAGCCGGAGGTCGAGCGTACGGAGGAACTGCTCATCCGGCCCGGAGAACGCTTCGCGCTCGGCCTCCCGCTCGATGTTGGCCTGGTACATCTTCCGGCGCCTTCTGGAGTCGACCGTGACCGTCTGCGGGCTGAACTCCGGGAGTTCCATCAGGGTGAGTGCTCGCTCGGCCGGGTAGCAGCGGACGTCCGGAAGGTGGAAGGAGACCTCCGCGCGCTCGGCCGGCTGATCGTCGATGAAGGCGATCGTGTCCAGGGAGAAGTTCAGCGTTTCCGCGATACGGCGAACGGCCGCCGACTTCGTTCCCCAGCCGATCTGGGGGACGACGAAGTACTCGGCGATGCCCAGCGACGTCAGGTGTGCCCGGACCGGCTCGTGCTCGTTCTTGCTGGCCACCGATTGGAGGATGCCCCGGGAGTCGAGCTCCTTGACGACGGCGGCGATGTCCTCGTCCAGATGCGCGTCCCCGTCCTCCAGCAGGGTGCCCCGCCAGAGCGTGTTGTCCAAGTCCCAGACCAGGCACTTCACGACGGGCTGTCGGCTGTTCATCGGAACCCCCAGACGGTCATCGCACCGTGGTCGTCAGCGCGTGCTCGGCCAGGATGAGCTGGCAGATCTCGCTGCTGCCCTCGATGACTTCCATCAATTTCGCGTCGCGGTAGGCGCGCGCCACCACGTTTCCGTCGCGGGCACCGGCCGAGGCCAGCACCTGCATCGCCGAGGCCGCCCCCGCGACGGCCTGCCTCGCGCTTACGTGCTTGGCGAGAACTGTGGCGACTGCGGAGTCCGGTGTTCCGTCGTCCCAGCAGCGGCCGGCATGCTCGCAGGCCCTGGTCGCCACCTGCTCGGCCACCAGCAGCTCGGCGAGATGGCGGGCGACGAGCTGGTGCTCCGCCAGGGGCTTGCCGAACTGGCGCCGATTCGCCGCGTGTCGGCACGCCGCGGCTCGGCAGGCACGCAGAATTCCGACGCAGCCCCAGCCCACCGACATCCGTCCGTACGCGAGGGCGGTCGCGACCAGCAGGGCCGGCGGCATCCCGACCCCACCGAGCACATGGTCCGCCGGCAGCCGTACGGAGTCGAAGCGGACGTCCGCGTGCCCGGCAGCGCGGCAGCCGAACGGGGCAGCGATCCGCTCCACTTGCACCCCGGGAGCTGTGGCGGGCACCACGACGGCAGCGGCGCCGCCCTCGAAACGGCCGAAGACCACCAGCAGATCAGCGTACTGAGCAGCGGTCATCCAGACCTTCCGCCCGCTCACGACGACACTGCCGCCTTCCTTGCGGATCTCGGTGCCCATGGCAGACAGATCGCTTCCGGCCTCCGGTTCGCTGAAACCGACGGCAGCCCGACTGGTCCGGGCCAGTTGCGGAAGATAGGTGTCGCGCTGACCCGCGTCACCGAAGCGCTGGACCGTCCACGCCGCCATGCCCTGCGAGGTCATCACGCTGCGCAGCGATCCGCACAGGCTGCCCACGTGGGCGGTGAACTCCCCGTTGCTGAGAATGCCGGCGCCGAGGCCCCCGTGTTCTTCGGGCACCTGGGGGCACAGCAGCCCCCTGTCGCCGAGTTCACGCAGCACCTGGTCGGGCAGCAGGCCGGCCGCGTCCCAGGAGTCGGCTTGCTCACCGACGAGTTCCGCGACCAGAGCGCCTGCGCCGGCGAGCGGGTCAGGACCCATCGCCGGATGTCCCGTGCCGGATGCGGTGGACGAGCTCGGCCATGGAGGCGACAGAGCGGAAGTTGTTCATCTTCAGATCCGGACCGACAATGGAGACATCGAATGCCTGCTCCAGCCGCACGACCAGCTGCATGGCGAACATCGACGTGATCAGTCCCGCCTCGACCAGGTCCAGGTCGGGCTCGACCGGGGTCCGCAGCTGCTCTTCGAGGAGTGACCTCAGGTCGCGCTCGATCTCTGCGCGGGGCCCCGGACCGGTGGTGGCCGACCGCTCTGTCGTCATGACGTCATACCTCCTGGGTTGGGAAAGTCCTGGCCGGTTCCGGACACTTACGGAGCCGACCGGACGAGGCCGAGCCGTACGGGAAGCCGTTCGAGCCCACGCATCACCACGCTGAACCGCCACTCCAGTTGCTGCTCCGGCACCGCGAGGTCGATGCGGTCGTATCTGTCCAGCAGCTTGGTGAACGCGAGTTGCGCCTCCAGCCGGGCCAGCGGCGCACCGAGGCAGTAGTGGATGCCGTGGCCGAAGGCGAGATGGCTGCCGGCCTCGCGGCTGATGTCCAGCACATCCGCGTCGTCGTACACGCGCGTGTCATGGTTGGCGGAGTCGATGCTGAGGATCACGAACTCGCCCTCCGGGATCTCCACTCCGCCGATCCGCACGGGCTCCGTGGTGAACCGCAGTGTCGCCTGGTTGACCGGGCTGTCGTAGCGGAGGAACTCCTCGATCGCCCCGGGCAGCCGTGTCCGGTCCGCGCGCAGCGCGGCGAACTGGTCCGGGTGGGTCAGCAGGGCGAGAAGGCCGTTGCCGATCAGGTTCACCGTCGTCTCGTGGCCGGCCGCCAGCAGCAGACAGGCCATCGACACCAGTTCGTCCTCACTGAGCCGGTGGCCGGAGACCTGGGCGTGGACCAGCGCGGACAGCATGTCCTCGCGCGGCTCCTTCGCCTTGGCCGCAACCAGACCGTGGAGGTACTGCTCCATCGCCGCCGAGGCTTCGTTGACGACCTCCGGAGGCAGGGCCGATACAAGCGTGTTGGACCACGCCCGGAACATCTCCCGGTCGGCCTGGGGAATGCCCAGCAGCTCACAGATCACCTTGACCGGCAGCGGAACGGCGTAGGCCGCCAGCAGGTCGACGTGGGTCTTCCCCTCCAGCGCGTCCAGCAGCTCGTCGCAGATCTCACTAATCCGCGGTCGCAACCGCTCCACGGCCCGCGGGGTGAACGCCTTGTTGACGAGGGTGCGCAGTCTGCCGTGTTCCGGCGGATCCGTGTTGAGCATGTGGTGCAGCAGCGACTGCCCGAACACGCTGTCGCTGCCGGACAGCGAGTGCCGGTCCAGCAGCTCGGCGACCCGTTGCGAGTCCTTGGCGAACCGCGGGTCGGCCATCACCGAACGGACCTCCGCGTGGCCGGTGATCAGCCACGGCCGGAAGCCGGACGACATGACCGTCCGGCGGATCGGGACGTCTGTCATGACGCTCCTCCTCGGGTCAGCCAGGATGTGAGCGCGGCGGCGGTCGTGACCGCGTGGTCGCGCATCATCGTCGCGTGATCACCGGGAACGGTGCGGGTCTCGGCCACCCCGTCCGGCCCTTCCGGGCTCTCCCCACCGGTGGCGTCGAGGGGAACCTGGACCTCGCCGCGCAGCAGCACGGCCGGTACCGTGACCGGCCCTGGTTCCCACTGCTCGAAGAGCCTCAGATACCGCCCCATGGCGGTGAGTTCGGCGCTGTCGATGTCCAGCGTCTGCAACAAGGGTGCGTTGCGCGCCATCAGTTCATCGAAGAGGCGGTGGGCGTTGCGAAGGTCCGGCCGGAAAGTGTCCACCAGCACCAGCCCGGACGGAGCGCGGCCGATGTCCGCCAGGTGAGCCGCCACCTCCTGGGCCACCCATCCGCCGGAGGAGTAGCCGAGCAGGACGAACGGCAGGTCACCCGCGCACTCCAGCGCCGTGACCACATGTGACCGGACCAGAGCCTCCCTGGTCTCGGGCAGGTCTTCACCACTCCCGAAGCCCGGATGCGGCAGCACCCACATCTCCCGCCTGCCCCGGAACGGCGCGGCGAGCTGCGCGAACTGATGTGCCCCGGCTGGGGTGACGAACGGGGGGAAGCAGATCAGCGCGGGCCGCTCGGGACCCCGCGCCAGGTGCAGGGGGGCGGGCCGGACCCGCTGTACCTCAGCGCTCCGGAAACGCGGGCGCAGTTCCGCGGCCTGCTCCAGCATCGGTATCGCCTTCATGGCTGTGCCGTTCTCGCAGGCTCGGCGGTAGAGCTCCACCAGGGTGTCGGTCGGGCGCTCGCCGGCGCCGTTCTCGCCGGGTTCGAGCAGCGCGGACCGGAGGTGGTCCGCGAGCAGGGCGGGCGACGGGTATGTGAACGCCAGGCTGGTGGGCAGCTTGAGGCCGGTGACGGCGGACAGGCGTTTCCGCAGTTGGACCGAGGTCAGTGAGTCGAGGCCCAGTTCGGTGAACCGCTGCGTGGGCTCCACGTCCTCCGCCGAGTCGTAGCCGAGGACGATGGCGATATGGCCCCGGACCAGGTCGACAAGCAGCTGCTTCTGGTCCTGGGCAGGGAGCCCGGACAGCTCGCCGGCCAGCTCGGGGGCATCGACGGGCGGATCTTCCCGCTCCCGACGCCGCGCCGCCGGCCCGGGATTCCGGTGCTTGGCGTGCCAGGCCGACAGGAGTGGAAGAGCCGGTTCGAGTACGGCGACGTCGTCCGTTCCGACGCCCATCCCGGCAGCGAGCGCGGGCAGGTCTGCGTGCTCGACGTGGTCCCAGAACCCGCCGTCCACGGCACCTGAGCCGCCTGCCCCGAGCGGAACGTACGTCGGCCAGTACCGCTTGCGCTGGAAGGGATATGTCGGCAGATCGACCCGTCGGGGGCTGCTGTCGGCGAAGGCGGCTTCCCAGTGCACCTCCACGCCGTGGACGTACATCTCGGCGACGGCGAGCAGGAACCGGTCGAGGCCGCCCTCCCCGCGGTGCAGCGTGTCGCCCACCACGATGTCGGCGTCGGCGGTTTCCGCGGTCGCCTCGATCATCTCCACGAGCAGGGGGTGCGGGCTCATTTCGACGAACGCCTCGTGGCCGCGGGAGATCAGGTTACGCACGGCCGCCTCGAAACGGACGGTCTGCCGGGCGTTGCGGTACCAGTAGTCGGCATTCAGCTCGGTGGTCTTCAGGAGATCGCCGGTCACGACGGAGAAGAACGGGATGTGCCCCGGCTTCGGTGAGATCCCGTCGAACGCGGCCAGCAGGTCCTTCCGCAGCGCCTCCACCTGGACCGAATGGCCGGCGCCGGTGGCGGCGCGGATGAGGCGCGTCGGCACGCCCTCGCTGCCGAGCTCGTGCAGCAGCTCCTCGACGGCCTCCGGGTCGCCGGAGACGGTGAGTGAGGCCGGACCGTTCTCCGCTGCGACGGACAGCCGGTCGCCGAACGCGTCCAGCCGCCGGTGGAGTTGCTCGGGTGGCATCGCGACGGCCGCCATGGCGCCCTTGCCGTGCAGTGGCATCAGCGCCTCGATGCGGCGGGCGATGAGCCTGGCGGCGTCCTCCAGCGTGAGGGCTCCGGCGATGTGCGCCGCGGCGATCTCCCCCTGGGAGTGCCCGACCACGGCGGCCGGCCGCACCCCGTAGGACTGCCACAGGCGCGTGAGCGCCACCATCACCGAGAACAGCACCGGCTGGACCACTTCGCCGCGGTCGAGCGACGGTGCTTCCGGTGCCTGCCGCAGTACGTCGACGACCGACCAGCCCGTCAGTGGTTCGAACGCGTCCGAGCACTCCTCCAACGCCGTCGCGAACAACGGCGAGGAATCGAGCAGTTCCCTCCCCATGCCCGCCCACTGCCCACCCTGCCCCGGGTAGACGAAGACCGGCCCGCCCAGGTGATGCCGCGCCACACCGCTGATGACGTCCGCCGAGGGCTCGGCCCGGTCGACGGCGGTCAGCCCCTCGCACAACCGCTTGCGATCCCGCCCCACAACCACCGCGCGGTGCGACAGCGCGGACCGGGACCGGACCAGTGACCAGCCCAGATCCGCGATGCCGAGGTCCGGGTCCGACTCCACCCGGGCGCGCAGGTTACCGGCCTGTGCCCGCAGCGCGGCGTGGCCCTTGCCGGACAGCACCCATGGCACGACGGCGGGTGCCGCACGGTCTTCGCCGGTGCGGTCCGGCACCGTACCGGCCGGGGCCTCCTCCAGGATGACGTGCGCATTCGTTCCGGCCCCGCCGATCGACGACACGGCGGCGCGGCGGGGCCGTTCGCCTACGGGCCAGGAGCGGGACTCGGTCAGCAGCCGCACCCCGCCCGAGGACCAGTCCACATGGGACGACGGCTCCTCCGCATGCAGCGTCCTGGGCAGCACACCATGCCGCAAAGCCTCCACCATCTTGATCACACCAGCCACACCTGAGGCAGCCTGCGTATGAGCGATGTTCGACTTCACCGACCCCAACCACACCGGCCGCTCCCGCGGCCGATCCCGCCCATAGGTCTCCAGCAAAGCCCCCGCCTCGATCGGATCCCCCAGCCGCGTACCCGTCCCATGCGCCTCGACCGCATCCACATCCGAAGCCGACAACCCCCCACACCCCAAAGCCGCCCGGATCACCCGCTCCTGCGCCGGACCGTTCGGCGCCGTCAGACCATTCGAAGCGCCGTCCTGGCTCACGGCGCTGCCACGCACCACCGCCAGCACCGAACGACCCTCACGAACAGCATCCGAAAGCCGCTCCACCAACACCACACCAACACCCTCACCCCACCCCGTACCATCCGCCGACTCCGCAAACGCCTTACAACGGCCATCCACGGACAGGCTGCGCTGCCGTGCGCCCTCGACGAAGACCCGCGGGGAGACGATCACCGCCGCGCCGCCGGCGAGGGCGAGGTCGCACTCGCGGGCCCGCAGCGCCTGACACGCCTGATGCAGGGCCACCAGCGACGACGAACACGCCGTGTCCAGCGTGACCGCGGGCCCGTGCAGCCCGAGGGTGTACGCCAGCCGCCCGGACATCACGCTCTGGCCGTTGACGGCCAGCAAGTAGCCCTCATCGGCCTCCGGGCTGCGGTCCAGCAGGCTCAGGTAGTCGTCGCCGGACGCGCCGACGAACACGCCCGTCGACGTGCCATGGGCCGACGTCGGCGCGATGCCGGCCTTCTCGAATGCCTCCCACGCCGTCTCCAGGAGCAGCCGCTGCCGTGGATCCGTCATCAGCGCCTCGCGGGGGGAGATCCCGAAGAACGCAGGGTCGAACCCGGCGGGATCGTCCAGGAAGGCCCCGTCACGCACATAGGAGGTGCCCGCCTGATCGGGGTCCGGGTCGTACAGGTTCTCCAGGTCCCACCCGCGGTCCGCCGGGAAGCCCGTCACCGCGTCACGGCCGGCCGCCACCAGCTCCCACAGGTCCTCCGGAGAAGCCACCCCGCCGCCGTACCGGCACGCCATCCCCACGATCGCGATCGGCTCACGCGCGCGCTCCTCCAACTCGTGCACTCGCTGTTTGGCATCGCGCAGGGCAGCGGTGGCCCGCCTGAGCGAGTCAAGGGTCCTCGCATCTTCCGCCACGTCAGTTCACCCGTCTGTCCGCATGGATGTCCGGCACCGGTCCCGGTTCAGGGCGTGCCCAGTTCGCCGTCGAGGAGGTCGAGCAGCTCATTGACGCCGGCCGCTTCGAGGTCGCTCGCTGTCCGGTCACCCGCCTCGGACTGCCGCGCGCCTTCCACCTTCCGCGCCAGGCTGGTGAGCCGCGCTGCGATGGCGTGGCGTTCCTCCGGCCCGTGGGAGTCAGCGGCCAGCGACTGTTCGAGTTCGTCGATCTTCTGCGAGGTCTGGTCCGTCCCCGCCACGGCCTCCTCGGGGACCAGTCGGGTACGCAGGAAGGCGACGAGCTCGATGGCGGTGGGGTGGTCGAACACGACCGTGGCCGGCAGCCGCAGCCCGAGCGCGGATCCGAGCCGGTTGCGCAACTGCACCGCCGTCACCGAGTCCAGTCCGGCGTCCAGGAACGTGCGTCCCGGGTCCACGGCCTCGGGCGTAGCGTGCCCGAGCACTGTGGCCACCTGGGTGCGGACCACATCGAGGAGCAGCCGGTCCTGTTCCTGCCGTGAGGCTGCGGCCAGTTGGTCCGCGGGCGATGCCGACTGCTGCCTGCCGGGGGCGTCCTGTCCCCCGGCCGCGGCGTGCAGTGCCTCGACCGCCTCCCATGCCTCGGGGAGTTCCCGCAGCAGCGGACGTCGGCGCGTCAGGGCGAAGCCGGTGACGAACTGTTCCCAGTCCATGTCCGCGACCGTCACCAGCGTTTCGTCGGCGTCCAGGCTGTACTGCAACGCCGTGAGCAACTGCTCTGGTGGCATCACATGGACACCCCAGCGGTGCAGGGTCTCGTCCGCCGCCTCCTGCGGGGTGAGCCCCGCCTCGGCCCACGCATCCTCAGGCAGCCCGCGGCGGCGCAGGGTCTCCGCCGCAGCGTCACGGACCGCCATGCCGTCGCCCGCCCAACCGCCCCAGGCGATCGCCGTCGCGGGCAGGCCGTGCGTCCGACGGTGCTGTGCCAGCGCCTCCAGATACGTGTTCGCTGCGCCGTAACTGCCGTGGCGCCCGACGCCCCACGTCGCGGTGACGGCGGAGAACAACACGAAGGCGTCCAGGTCGAGGTCTTGGGTCAGCTCGTACAGATGCCGCGCTCCGATGGCCTTGGCCCCCACGATGTCGGCGAGGTCCGCGGGGCTCGTCTCCCCCAGCTCCTGAAGCCGGCCCACCCCCGCCGCGTGGAAGATCCCCGACAGCGGCAGGTCCGCCGGCACAGCGGCCAGCACCCGGCGCAGAGCCTCCCGGTCGCGTACGTCGCAGGCCGCCACGGTCACCCGGGCACCGAGCGCTTCCAGCTCGCCGACCCGTTCCGCCATGCCGGGGGCGGCGTCACCCCGTCGCCCGAGCAGCACCAGGTGCGGGGCGCCGTTGCGGGCGAGCCAGCGGGCCACGTGTCCGGCCTGCACTCCGGTGCCTCCGGTGATCAGTACCGTGCCGTCCGGCCGCGGACGCCAGGGGTGCGAGCGCTGCGAGGTGTCGCGGGGCGCCCGGACCAGACGGCGGACGAGCACCCTGGTGTCGCGGATCGCGAGGTGGTCTTCGTCGGTGGCCGCACCGAGCACTCCGGACAGGCGTCGGAACGCCCCGGCGTCCAACGTCGCCGGCAGGTCGACCAGTCCGCCCCACCGCTCCGGGTGCTCCAGGCCGACCACCCGCCCCAGCCCCCAGGTCAACGCCTGTAGCGGATGGGCCAGCGGGTCCGGGCCGCCAACGGATACCGCCCCCCGGGTGAGCAGCCACAGTGGCGCCTGCATCCCGGCGTCGCCGAGGGCCTGCTCCCACGCCAGCGTCCCCGTCACGCCCGCCGGTATCCCCGGGTGCTCCGGATCGGTCTCCTCGTCCAGCGCCAGCAGCGACACGACGCCGGAGATGTCCGAGGTCCGCAGACCGGCACCGTCGAGCGTGGAGCGAAGCCTGCCGAGCAGCTTGTCCCGCCGCTCTGCGGCGGCCGTGACAAGCGGCAGCACCACTGCACCGCTGTCGGACAGCCCGTCGAGCAGCTCGCGTATCCAGGTGTCCGCGGCCTGGCTCTCCGGGATGACGACAAGCCAGCTCCCCGAGATACGGCGGTCGGCGAACTCCTCCGGTGACCAGGTGACGCGGTAGCGCAGCCGGTCCAGCGCGGCATCCGCGCGGTCCCGAAGCCTCCAGGCGGTCAGAGCCGGTAGCGCCTCCCGCAGGGAAGCCGCCTCCCGCTGCCCCGCGACGTCCAGCAGCGAGGCCAGCTCGGCCGGATCACCGCCCTCGACCGTCTCCCAGAACCGCTGTTCGGCCTGC
The DNA here is from genome assembly GCF_052246355.1 of Streptomyces sp. 3N207. Taxonomy (NCBI): domain Bacteria; kingdom Bacillati; phylum Actinomycetota; class Actinomycetes; order Kitasatosporales; family Streptomycetaceae; genus Streptomyces; species Streptomyces sp. 3N207. The sequence goes on from NZ_JBQQBV010000025.1 coordinate 42,235, forward strand.
GAGCCGTGGGCCGCAGCGGCCGGAGCATGCCGAACCTTCTCCGGCCAGAACCGCTCCCGCTGGAACGGGTAGGTCGGCAGCGCCACCCGGCTGCTGGGGACACCCGCGAACGCCGGTGCCCAGTCGACCGATGCGCCGGCGACGAAGACCGTGGCCAATGCGCGGTACAGCTGGTACGGACCGCCGTTGTCGCGTTCGAGCGTGGCCGCGGCGAGCACCTCACTGTCCAGCGCTTCGGCGTTCTGCTCCACCGCGTTCGTCAGTACGGGGTGCGGACCGACCTCGATGAAGACGTTGTGCCCCCGCTCGGCCAGCGCGGTGACCGCCGTTCCGAAGCGGACCGTCTCCCGCAGGTTGCGGTACCAGTAGTGACCGTTCAGTTCCGGGCCGTGCTGCCACGCTGTGTCCACCGTGGAGAAGAACGGGATCCGTGCGACGGTCGGCCGCACCGGCGCGAGCGCCTCTTCCAGTTCTTTCGACAGGTCCTCGATGTGGCCGGAGTGCGCCATGAACGCCACACCCGGCACCCGCCAGCGCACCAAGCGGAGCCTGGCCAGCTGATGCTCCAGTTCGGTCAGCGCCGCGTCCTCTCCGGAAACCGAGACGGAGGAAGGCCCGTTGACCGCCGCGATCGCCAGGAGGTTCCCCCAGGGGGCGATCACCTCGCGCACCCGGTCGGCAGGTGCCATCACCGACACGATCCCGCCCGTACCGGCCAGCCTCAGCAGCGACCGGCTGCGCGCCGCCACCACACGCGCGCCGTCCTCCAGCGACAGCGCACCGGCCACACATGCCGCGGCGACTTCACCCTGGGAATGCCCGAGTACCGCGCCCGGCTCGACCCCGTAGGCACGCCACGTGTGGGCCAGCGCCACCATCACCGACCACAGCACCGGCTGGACGACGTCCACGCGTTCCAGCGCCTCGGCGTCGTCCAGTACCCCGGCCAGGTCCCAGTCCACCCACGGCCGCAGGGCTGCCGCGCACTTCTCCATCCACTCGGCGAACACCGGTTCCGAGCGGAGCAACTCCCGGCCCATTCCCACCCAATGCGAGCCCTGTCCGGGGAAGACGAAAACGGGGCCGGCGGCGGTGTGGTCGGCCGTGCCACGGAGCACATGCGGCGCCGACGTCCCACTGGCGAGTGCCTTCAGCCCGGACAGCAGGTCCGCGCGGCCCTCGCCGACGACGACCGCCCGGTGCTCGAAGACGGACCTGTTCCGTACGAGCGCGGCGCCCAGCTCCGCGACGTCCGGTTCCGGGTTCTGCCCGACCCTGGCGAGCAGCCGCGCCGCCTGCTCCTGGAGGGCCGCCGCTGTCCTGCCGGACAGCACCCATGGCACGACGGCGGGTGTCGCACGGTCTTCGTCGGTGTGGTCCGGCACCGTACCGGCCGGGGCCTCCTCCAGAATGACGTGCGCATTGGTGCCGCTGACGCCGAACGACGACACGGCGGCGCGGCGGGGGCGATCCCCGGCGGGCCACGAGCGGGACTCGGTCAGCAGCCGCACCCCGCCCGAGGACCAGTCCACATGAGAGGACGGCTCCTCCGCATGCAGCGTCCTGGGCAGCACACCATGCCGCAGAGCCTCCACCATCTTGATCACACCAGCGACACCCGAAGCAGCCTGCGTATGAGCGATGTTCGACTTCACCGACCCCAACCACACCGGCCGCTCCCGCGGCCGATTCCGCCCATAGGTCTCCAGCAAAGCCCCCGCCTCGATCGGATCCCCCAGCCGCGTACCCGTCCCATGCGCCTCGACCGCATCCACATCCGAAGCCGACAACCCCGCACACCCCAACGCCGCCCGGATCACCCGCTCCTGCGCCGGACCGTTCGGCGCCGTCAGACCATTCGAAGCCCCGTTCTGGCTCACGGCGCTGCCACGCACCACCGCCAGCACCGAACGCCCCTCACGAACAGCATCCGAAAGCCGCTCCACCAACACCACACCAACACCCTCACCCCACCCCGTACCATCCGCCGACTCCGCAAACGCCTTGCACCGGCCATCCACGGCCAGCACGCGCTTGCGGGAGAATTCGATGAACGCTTCCGGGGTCGAGAGCACGGACACGCCGCCGGCGAGGGCGAGATCGCACTCACCGGCCCGCAACGCCTGACACGCCTGATGCAGAGCCACCAGCGACGACGAACACGCCGTGTCCAGCGTGACCGCGGGCCCGTGCAGTCCAAGGATGTACGCCAGCCGCCCGGACATCACGCTGGCGGCGTTCCCAGTGATCACATAGCCCTCGCCCGCCTCCGGGATCTCGTCGAAGGCGAAACGGTAGTCCTGGTAGTTGGTGCCGATGAACGTGCCGGTGACCGTCCCCTCCAGGCTTCTCGGATCGGTCCCGCTCCGTTCCAGCGCCTCCCACGCGGTCTCCAGCAGCAGGCGTTGCTGGGGGTCCATGACCGCGGCTTCGCGTGCGGACACGCCGAAGAACCCGGCGTCGAATCCTGCGATGTCGGCCAGGAAAGCGCCGGCCCGGGTGTAGGTCCTGCCCAGCCGCGCGGGGTCCGGGTCGTACAGGTTCTCCAGGTCCCACCCGCGGTCCGTCGGGAAGCCCGTCACCGCGTCACGGCCGGCCGCCACCAGCTCCCACAGGTCCTCGGGAGAAGCCACCCCGCCGCCGTACCGGCACGCCATCCCCACGATCGCGATCGGCTCGTCAGCCCGGGCCGGCGTCCGGGCGGGCGCGGAGGGGTCTGCCACGTGCCGGCCCCAGAGGCGTTCCCTGAGGTGACGGGCGACCGCGAGCGGGGTGGGGTGGTCGAAGAACACTGTGGGTGGCAGCTCGACGCCGGTCGCCTGCGCGAGCTGGTGCCGCAGCGCCTCCCGGGCCGCCTGCTTGATCCCCGCATCCCGGAAGGGCTTGTTGTCGGCGATCCTCGGCCCTGGTTCACCACCCAGCGCGGAGCTCATCCGGTCGCGTATCAGGTCCAGCAGAATCCTGGTCTGGCGTTCATCGGACTCGCCGTCGAGCCGCTCCTGCAACTCGGCGGCGGTCGGCCAATGACTGTTCACCACATACCTTCCGTTCAATCGAACGGGGCCTATTCGATCCGGACACACGGGGCGTTTTTCAGCCGACGTCCGCTCAGTGCTCGACGGTGTTCGTCCCCCGGTCCCGCGCGTTGACGAGCACCGCCATGTTGCCCACGGGGTGCGCGTTGTCGAACAACAGCTGGTGCAGGGAGCCGATGTCCTCGAACCGCTCACAGGTCGACAGGCAGGGATCGAGCAGCCCCGCGTCGACAAGGCTCACGACGTCCCGGAACTGACGGGCGTTGGCCCCGTGCGAGCCCTGCAGCCGCTTGGAGCGCATCCACAGATGCCGGAGATCGATACTGCCGTCGTAGCCGGTGGTCGCGCCGCAGGTCACCACCATTCCGCCGCTGGCGCACAGGTAGAGAGAAGTGGGCAGCGTGTCCCGTCCCGGGTGTTCGAAGACGATCCGCGGTGACTTCCTGGCGCCGACGATCTCCCAGATCTGCTTGCCCATGGCCCGCGCACCCTGCAGGAACTTCGCCATGCCCTCGGCGTCCTCCATCGCCGGCAGCCTGCCCCAGTGGTCGAACTCAAGGCGATTGATGACGCCTTTCGCGCCGAGATCGCGACAGTACTGGGCGCGGGCCTCGCCCGAAGCGACAGCGATCGGCACGCCGCCGAACATTTTGACCAGCTGAATGGCCATCGAGCCCAGGCCGCCTGCGCCACCCCAGATCAGCACCGGATCGCCCGGCTGCACCGTATTGCCCTGCCATCCCAAGAGCTGCCGGTAGGCCGTGGAGGCACACAGCACGAAACCGGCTGCCTCCTCCCACGACAGCTCTTTCGGCATCGGGTGGCACTGATAGTCCCTCACCAGACAGAACTGGGCGAAGGAGCCGTAGTTGGTCTCGTATCCCCAGGCGCGCCCGCTGCTGGACGTCGCGACGTCCGCGCCCAGCATGATGTCTTCGTCTTTCTCGTCGTATTGCCCGCCGGAGAGCACTACGCGGTCGCCGACACGGACATGCCGTACGCCCTCTCCGACCGCCCACACCACGCCGGAGCCATCGGTGCCGCCGATATGGAAGTCCTCCGTCAGACCTTGGCGTTGTCGCATGCCGATAACGTCGACGGGCAGGCCCAGTGACGCCCAGACGTTGTTGTAGTTGATCCCGGCTGCCATCACGTACACCAGCACTTCGCCTGCTCCCACCGCAGGCACGTCGACGACCTCGGTCCGGAATGCCTGTTTCGGTGGGCCGTACCGGTCCTGGCGTATCACCGAGGCGTACATCCGCTCGGGGACCTCGCCGAGCGGTGGCGTCTCTCCGAGCTCGTAAAGGGATTTCGGCATGGCTCTCCTCTTTCCGGTCGTCGACCTGGAATTCTCCGAGCGCGAAGACAGGGCCGGTGCTGCCGGGCCCGGCTGTCGCTACGGGTCGCTCGACGGGCACGGGTGCTCAGGCATGGCCTGCCGTAGCGCCGTTCCCCTCACCGGGAGCCGGACGATATCGGGCGGGGAAATGGCCCCTTTCCGGGAACGAGATCACTTGAACGGTGTCAGCGGGGAGGCCACGGACCGGAAGCCGGGCGCGCGGAATCGGTGACAGCGAAGGCATCTCCCGCGCTGCCGCGACACCGAGGAATTCCGGGGGGCACAGTGTCTGTTCGAAGCGTCTTCAAGCGTCTGACATCGCGAGCCGCTTCGGGATTCGCGATGACGAAACGGGCGGCGAGCCCTCCACACCCGACAGAAAAATGGCTCACGGCATGCACGGTTCACCATCGTTGTGCCGGGGCGTCAGGTAGCGACGGCAAGACCTCTGATTTCATCGGACGAAGTGCGGTCCGAAAGGTTTCTCTGCGACTCGTGCATCTCAGCTCCCAGGATTCTCCGCTCACCGGGTATCCAGTTGCCTTCGCGCAGTCCATGCTCTACGAAGCCCCAGCCGCTGTCCACCGGCCGAAATTGCAGCAACGGGCCTGACAAGTTGGTGACACTTCCGCCGCAGCGCCGCGTGATTGCTGCCAGGACCGGACTGCCCGTCAGGCTGCCGGTCAGGCGCCACCGTAGGCGTTTCCTGCGCCGCGAACCGGTCGAGGTTCTCCTGGTCCGCCGGTCCGGGGCGGAGACCGACTGCGGCCGTGCCGCCCCGGCAGACGCGGAGAACGAGCACGGCCGAGGAAGCCGTCAGAGCCAGCCGGAGCGGGCCGCCTGCACGCCGGCCTCGAACCGGCTCCGCGCGTTGAGTCGCCGCATCAGGTCCGCGACTCTCCTCCGCACGGTGCGGAGCGATACACCGAGCCGTCGGCTGATGACTTCATCCGTGTTCCCCATGGCCAGAAAGTGCAGCAACTCCCGGTCGCGTCGGCAGAGCCCTCTGGTGTCCACATGAGAAGCCTCCTGCCACGGAGTGGCCGCTTTCCAGAACTGCTCGAAGAGGGACCGCATGGCGGCCACCGCCCCCTGGCTCCGCAGTTCGAGTGCCCCTGCCCGGCAGTCGTCGGGGTCGAGGGGCACCAGGGCCACCTCGTTGTCGACGATCACCACGAGCATGGGTAACGTCGGGACTGTCCGGGTCAGACCTCCGTAGGACGCCAGCCAGCGCACGTAGCGGAGGACCGCCGGATCATTCCGGAAACTGTCCTGGTAGATGGTCCGGATGGAGACTCCCCGCTCCAGTGCCTTCTGTTCGAGGGCCTTTCCGGCCTCCAGAATATCCGGCTCCTGCGCGCCACTGGGAGAAAGAGAAAGACGTTCCTCCCGCGCCTGATCCATCAATTCTTCCAGACGCTTGTGCACCACCTCGGGGCCTACCAGGCGATGCACAACTTCCGGAGCATATCCGGACTTGTTCGAGTATTGCGCGGTCAGCGCCGACACCGCAGCGCGCGTGGCTTCGAGTTTCCGCTGGCGGGAACTGAGTTCGAGCTCGCGCTGAGCGAGCAGACCGGTCAGACGAACTTCAGGACTCACCGGCTGTACATGATCCGGGAACTTCGTGCTCCGGTGCAGGAGTTGGAGGTCGGCGAGTTCATCGAACGCCTCGCGGACCTCGCCCTCCGACAGACCGGACAGCCGGGCAACCTTCTCGACCTCCGCATGGGGATGCTCAAGGGTGACCCGGTACACCGTCTCGACGTCCGCGCTCAGCCCCAGAGCTTCAAGCACGGCAGAACCAGGCGGACGCAAGAAGTGGCGAGGCCGGCAGGCTGTCCAGCAGACCAGCCGACCGGTCGCCTGCCCGTGGTTCGGCGAGTAACGAAAGCGCGAGGAACATCGGCCGGAGCATCCGCCGAACCCCTCCCGTGGGAACGGGGCGGACTTGGCGGCACCGCCAGGAGGGCCACTGGCCTGCGGTGCGCTGCGAGTACCGGGCGTCGATCGCTTCCGCGTTGCCCCGGGCAACGCGTGCACCGACGGTCGGTGATCCTCCCTTGCTGCGGAGCCGGCCGATCAGCGCCTCACGGCGATCTCGGAACGGGATGTTCGAGCTGGACGGGGTACATACGCGATCGAACCGGAAAGGAATCGGATTCAATGTAATCCTCCCTCAGAGTTTTCTCGCCACCGCCTGAAGCAATGCAATGCAGCTGAAGCGTCGAACCGGAGAGAAAGAAGCCGTCACAAGTGACCCGGTGCGTTCCGTCGACGACGACTTCGGGGTCGAGTCGCGTCGAATCGCGTCGAATCGCTCAACCAGAACGCTTCAAGGACACTTGCCGGCACGGACCTCCTTGCACGCACCAGATACGGGATGAAGGCTTCAGACGGTAATTGGCGTCGCATCCACTCGCTTCTGCGTGACCCTCCTTCCTGCTGGGCCCGATACGGCAGGCATGGAAGCGCTCCACCAGGCCGGACCTGGCGAGCTATCGGTCGAGCTGTAGGTCAAGGACTATCGGTCAAGGCGTGCAGGAACGATTCTTCATTTGCCTGGTCGGCATCGCGGAGACCGCTGTCAGCAGCCGGAAAATCTGCCCTTGCGCTCAGCCTGGCAAGATCGCTCCGACGCGCATCCCCGAGGGAGAACAACGCACTTCACGGCGTCACTGGCCGCGCGCCGCCATTTGATCGCGTCGAGCGTGCGACCGAACGGCCGTCTCGCCGATGGCCCCACGCGGCGCACCGCAGGCGCATCGAGCCGGAGCTCACTCAACAGAAACCTCCTGCTGAAAGGCTGCTTTCGAGAAGTTGAAGAGAGGTGGGGGGTTGTCGATCGCTCGCCTTGAGTCAGCAGCAGAGCGGACGGCGGGCCTCCGTCGCAACCGCTTGAGCGGGCGATGGCTTGATTTACACGCCGTGGCCGAAAACCTCCCCTTGTCCGCTCAAGCGAATGTCCTGTATCCATGGAGCCGCAGCTGTCTCCTTTTTCGGGCCGACATACATGAACGCCTCTGAAAGCGAAGGACATGCATGATGCGCGGCCAGTCAGAACGCCAAGGGATCAACCGCCCACTGCTCCGGAAGTTTGACCAGCGCCTCAATGCACTGATTCAGGCGATATACCCTGACTCACGTAAACGCCCCGGCTTTGCCCGACTTGCCGCTGAGATCAGGGAGGCGACGGGCGGCACAATCTCCGCCACATACTTGTGGGAACTGTCGACGGGGAAGAAGCGTAACGTCACACTTGACCAACTGGACATTCTGGCAGAGTTCTTCGGAGTGCCACCCGAGTACTTCCTGAACGAAGAAGTATCGGAACGCGTCAACGCTCAACTGTCTCTGCTCTCCGCGCTGCGTGACACCAGGGTCAGGAATCTGGCACTCAGATCCGAGGGACTCTCTCCTTCAACACTCGACGCATTTCTGATCATGATCAACGAGGCACGGAAGGTGCAGAATCTGTCGGATGTCAGCGATGCAGAACGTGACAGCGAGGGAGCGGGCGAATAAGTACTGGACCGATAGGCGCCACACTGCCCGGTGAACTACTCATCGTCGCCAATTCAGGTGGGGCCTGCGCGTAATTCCTATATCCTCGCGGTGGACTTCGGGCGTATCTGCTGACACGACCAACCCGTAGGGTGGGGGTGCTGTTCCTGCTCCCACGCGCCCATCGCCGCTGAACGTGGATGGGAAACGGGGGCACATGTCGCGAGAATATCTGGAGTTGCGTAAGCGCTGCCAAGCCGTGTTGCACAACGTGTGGTTACCACGCCCGTTTCACATGGACGAGTTGTGCCGCAACGTGGAGGAGCAGCGCGGAAAGCGCCTGCATCTGCACTCGCTACCACGAGAAGCTGCGGCCTCCGGCATCTGCGGTCTGTGGATCGCCACTCCCGCGGATGACCACATCTTCTACGCTGAACAAACTTCCCGAGTACACCAGGAACATATCGTGCTCCACGAGCTCGGGCACCTCCTGTTCGAGCACAATATGCTGGGGGAAGACATCAGCGGTGGCATCGAGGCGCTCCTGCCCGATCTGAATGTTGGGCGCGTGCAGCAACTCTTGGGCCGCGCCAACTACTCCACTCGGCAGGAGCAGGAAGCCGAGATGCTCGCAAGCATGATGAGGATGAGTGCCGACCGGCCGTACCAGGAGCAATCGCACGGAGTACTGGCGACGCTCGAATCAGCACTGGGTGTAAGGGCATCGGATGTCGGCTGAGACAGCCGATCTCGGCAATTTCCTTACATACCCAAGTGTCGTCATTCTCTGGGTGGCTGTACTCATTCGTTTTCCGTCGGCGGTCCACTCACCGAAGCAGCGCGGGCTGTGGCTTGCTGTCGCGACCGCAGCCACGGCGATGACTCTTGCTCTTCCCCGCGTCGCGGATTTCGCCATAAGAGGCTCCGGGATCGCTCATTCCCTCGCTCTGACGAGGAATCTGATCGGTGTGGTGTCTGCCGGCGCCGTGCTCTACTTCGTCGCTGTATCCACAAGCAGCCGTCGGCGCAAGTTCGGATTCTTCGTCACTGCCGGCCTGGTCATGGCTGCCCTTCTCGTGCTCGACACCCTGGCACTGCCGCATCGGGAACACGACGTCCCGGCGGCGGAAGGCTTTCCTCCCTCTCTCGCCTACTGGGTGACCCTGATCTCGGCTCATCTGCTGGCGAACACTGTCTGTGCCTTTGTCTGCTTGCGCTACAGCCGGCGCACGGAAAACCCCGGTCTCGCAGTCGGTCTACGACTGTTCGGCCTGGGCACGGTGCTGGTGGGACTGTTCTGGCTGGGGCACTTGCTCCTGGTCACCGCCAACGGCACCTGGGTTCTGCCCCTTCTGCCGCTCCTGATGAATCTGCACGGCTTGTTGAGGGCGGCAGCGATCCTGGTGCCGACGCTGTTCACCCTGCGTCGCACGGCCGCGGACATCGCCGCCGCCTGGCGCCTTTGGCCGCTGTGGCGAGACCTCGTGCAAGTTGTGCCCCATGTGGCTTTGACCAGGCCGCGGGCGAGACTTGTCGAGTTGCTGTGGCCACCGATCCCTCGCAGCCTGCTCCTGTACCGCAAGGTCATCGAGACCCGCGACGCCATCCTGGTACTCAACGACTATGTCGAGCCACAGGTGCCGGATCTCGCCAGGTGCCATGTCTCAATCAACGGCGCTGCGAACTCCGGCAGCGAGGAGGCGGCAGTGTTGGCGTGTGTGATCAGGGAAGCGCGCAGGGCCAAGACCGTCGGCCGACCTCAGCGGCTGAGCTCCTTCAATGCATGCGCCTTCGCAGGCAGCGACCTCGAGGGCGAGAAGAGGTTTCTCATCGACGTGGCTGACGCCTACGGATCGGCCTCGACTCGGACGTTCGAGCCGCAACTTTGGAAATGAGCTTTTCCTGGTGCGCACTCCCCTGCGGCGCAGCCACGCTGCCGCCCCAGGAATGCAGGCGCGAGGTACGAAACCCTGCCCCACTCCTCCCCATTTATGCAGGTCAGGTCACCTGAAGGTGCGCATCCGTGCAGGTCACGGGGTCCAGCGGCCGCCGGTATGTGGTAGGACCGGGCTGTTGGTTCCGTTTCTCCCGTCGTTGACCGCTCGGCCGAATCCCGAGGTGCGCCATGGCTCTCGCCCCCGTCACGCCGTCACTTTCCCGGGCCGAGCTGCGCGGGGTCTTCGAGAAGGGCGCCGACAACAGCGAGCTGGTCGGTATCGAGGTGGAGACGGCCGCGCTGGACCCCGGGACCGGTACCGCGGTGCCGTACGAGGGGCAGCGCGGGGTCCGCGCCCTCCTGGAGCACCTCGTCGCCGAGCGGCCGGATGCCGTGCCGCAGTACGACCGCGCGGCACTGGTGGCGGTGCGGCTGCCGGAGGGCGGCACTGTCTCGCTGGAGCACGGCGGCGCCGTGGAGTACTCCTCCCCGCCGTACGCCTGCGTGGCCGAGCTCGCCGGGGTCACGGACCGGGCGCTGCGCGGACTGGCCGCGGCGGCGCGGCGGTTCGGCTTCGCGCTGGTGCCCGGAGGGCAGTACCCGTTCACCGCGCCGGAGGAGGCGGAGTGGGTGCCGCACTCACGGACCCCGCTGATGCGGCGGCACTTCGAGCGCCTGGGCAGACCGGGCGCAGCTGGGGTGCAGGTGATGTCGCTGGCCCTCTCGACGCAGGTCTCCCTCGACTTCACCTCGTACGAGGACCTGACGCGGAAGCTGCGGGTCCTGGCCGCCGCCTCCACCCCGGCGGCGGCGCTGTTCGTCAACGCGCCGCTGGAGGGCGGCCGTCCGTGCGGGCAGCTGTCCCGCCGGATGGACTATCTCAGCCGCACCGATCCGGCGCGCACCGGCATCGTCCCGATGATGCTGCGCGAGGACGTGGACGTGGAGATGTTCATCGACTGGGCGCTGAACCTTCCGATGATCCACCGTGCGGCACCGGACGGCGGCCGGTGTGCGGCGCCCCGGGTGCCGTTCGGCACCCTGCTGCGGCAGGGCTTCGGGGACGGGAGCAGGCCGGGGCTCGCCGACTGGCGCGCGCACCTGTCGCAGATCTTCTCCGATGTACGGCTGCGCGAGACGCTGGAGCTGCGCGCCGTGGACGGTCCGCCCTACGGCGCGCTCTGGGCGGTACCCGCCTTCTGGACCGGGCTCAGCTACCATCCGCCGTCCCGCGCGGCGGCCTGGGAACTGCTGCGCGGCATCGGTCCGGACGAGCACCGGGCCGCGCTCCGCGACATCTCCTGCCGCGGCCTGGCCGCCGAGCTGGCCGGCCGCCCGGTGCGGGAGGTGGCGGCCGAGCTGCTGCGGCTGAGCGAATCCGGTCTGCGGGCCCGCGTCGCCGCGGGCACCGAACGTCCGGAAGCCGTGGAGTTTCTGGCCCCGCTGCACGAGATCGTCGAGTCGGGCATGACGTTTGCGCAGCACACGCTCGACCGGCTGCGGAAGGACCCGGCGACCTTTCCGGTACGCCACATCGCCCGGCACCGCATCCCGTAGCGGCCCGTTCCGCTCAGCCGGGCGTCACACCACGCCCTGGCTCCGCATCGCCTCGGCCACCCGGTGGAAGCCGGCGGCGTTGGCGCCCAGGACGTAGTCGTCGGGACTGCCGAACTCCTCGGCGGCGGTGACACAGTCGGTGTGGATCGCCCGCATCACCGTGGCCAGCCGGGACTCGGTCTCGGTGAACGTCCAGGACTCGCGCGCCGCGTTCTGCCGCATCTCCAGCGCGGAGGTGGCCACGCCGCCCGCGTTGGCGGCCTTGCCCGGGCCGTAGCGGACGCCCGCCTCGCGCAGCACGCCCACGGCGTCGGGAGTGCAGGGCATGTTGGCGCCCTCGGCGACGACCTTGACCCCGTTCTTGACGAGGCTGATGGCGTGCTCCTCGTGGAGTTCGTTCTGTGTCGCACACGGCAGGGCGATGTCGCACGGCACGTCGTAGACCGAACCGCGGGTGCTGAACCGGGCGCGGGGGCGTGCCTCGGCGTAGGTGTCCAGCCGGCCGCGCCGCTCCAGCTTGATCTCCTTGAGCAGGTCCAGGTCGAGGCCCGCCTCGTCCACGAGATAGCCGGAGGAGTCGGAGCAGGCGATGACCTGGGCACCGAGCGCCTGGGCCTTCTCGACGGCGAAGAGGGAGACGTTGCCGGATCCGGACAGGACGACGCGGTGCCCGGCAAGGTCCTCGCCCTGGGCGGCGAGCATTTCGCGGACGAAGTGGACCGTGCCGTACCCGGTGGCCTCCGTACGCGCGTGTGAGCCGCCCCAGCCGATGCCCTTGCCGGTGAGCACGCCTGCCTCGTAACGGTTCGTCAGCCGCTTGTACTGGCCGAACAGATAGCCGATCTCGCGGGAGCCGACGCCGATGTCGCCCGCGGGCACATCGGTGTGCTCCCCGAGGTGGCGGTGCAGCTCCGTCATGAAGGACTGGCAGAAGCGCATGACCTCGGCGTCGCTGCGTCCCTTGGGGTCGAAGTCGGCGCCGCCCTTGCCCGCGCCGATGCCGAGCCCGGTCAGCGCGTTCTTGAAGATCTGCTCGAAGGCGAGGAACTTCACGGTGCCCAGCGACAGCTGCGGCACGAAGCGCAGCCCGCCCTTGTACGGGCCCAGCGCGCTGCTGAACTCCACCCGGAAGCCGCGGTTGACGTGCACCTCGCCCGCGTCGTCGGTCCACGGCACCCGGAAGAGCACCTGCCGTTCGGGCTCCACCAGCCGCTCCACCAGCTTCGGCTCGGCGTACTCGGGGCGCTTGCGCAGCACCGGCTCCAGACTGTGCAGCACCTCCCGTACGGCCTGGTGGAACTCGGGTTCTCCGGGGTTACGGCGCAGAACGTCGGCGTACACCGCTTCGATACGGCTGCTGGCATCCACGGACATCATCCTCGTCATTCGCACGGCCGCCCATGCCCTGCCGGGACAGGCTGGTCACGAGGGTACGTTCGGGCGCCACGAGTCCGGCTCGCGAGTGGCGAGAAACACCCTCGCGGGTGGGGCGGTGTGTCATTCGGCGAGCCGTACCGCACTCTCCAGCAGCAGCGCGTGCACGAACGCCTGGGGCAGATTGCCGCGCAACTGGCGCTGTTCGACGCCGAACTCCTCGGCGTACAGCGCCGGCGGACCGTACGCGGCACGGTTGCGCTCGAACCAGCGGTAGGCGGCGGGGCGGTCGCCGAGATGGTCGGTGACCAGGGACATCATGAAGCCGCACAGCAGGAAGGCGCCCTCGGCCTCGGCGAGGGGACGGCCGTCGTGCCGGAAGCGGTAGACGTAACCGTCCTCGGAAAGCTCCTGCTGTACGGCGGCGACCGTACGCGCCGTGCTCGGATCGTCGCCGGGGAGACAGCCACGGGCCAAAGGCAGCAGAAGGGCGGCGTCCACGTCCCGGTCGTCGGCGGCGCGGGCCCACACTCCGTCGGGGCGCAGACAGCGGGCGCGGGTCTCGGCCAGCACCGCGTCGGCCAGCGCGCGGGGGCGTCCGGCCGCGCGCTCGGGCAGCTGCGCCGCCAGGGAGCGCAGTCCGGTCACCACGCTGAGCCGCGAGTGCGTCCACCAGCGCTCCTCCAGCTCCCACAGCCCGGCCTCGGGGCGCCGCCAGTTGTGCTCGACGGCGGTGACGGCGACATCGGCGGCGCGGCGGACGTCCCGGTTCTCCAGGTGCCCGTGGCGGGCTGCCGCCGCGTACAGCTGGAGGACCTCGCCGAAGGTGTCGAGCTGGAACTGCCTGCCCGCCTGGTTGCCCACCCGGTCGCTGCCTCCGGGGTAGCCGCGCAGTCCCAGGCTCCGCTCGGCGGGCACCGGTTCTCCGGTGACGGTGTAGGCGGGGCACAGCGCTTCGCCGTCCTCCAGGATGCGCGCGGTCACGAAGTCGCAGGCGCTGTCCAGCAGCGGATGCGGCCCGTGTGCGGCCACGGCGATCCCCGCGTAGCACTGGTCGCGGAGCCAGGCGTAGCGGTAGTCGTAGTTGCGGCCCTCACCGGCGTGCTCGGGCAGCGAGGTGGTGGCCGCCGCCGCCATGCCGCCCGCGCCACTGGTCAGCCCGTGCAGTACGGCGTACGCCTTCCGGGCGTCCCGCGGGGCGAGCAGGCTGTCGCAGTCGGGCACCAGCTGCCGCCAGCGGCGGAGGGTCTCCTCCCACAGCCCGTGCGGCTCCAGGCTGCCGCGGCCGACGGCCCGCTCGGTGCTGATCTCCAGCACGAGGTCGCGCCGCTCGCCCTCCCGCAGGGTGAACACGCCGCGCAGCGCGCCGTCCGCGTCCTGGCGCGCCTCCGGGGCGCCGGACCAGCGCAGCCGCAGCCCGCCGCCGGAGGACGTCCACACCGGTGCGGCGTCGCCGGCTCCGATCCGCTCCTCGGTCTGCTGCCAGCCGCCCAGCTCGGCATGGCCGAAACCCGGCCGCGGATCGAGCGCCAGCCGGACCCCGGCGCCGGAGGAGGGGGCACACTCGACGCTCACCTGGCGCAGCAGGACGAGCCGTTCGGGGTCGGAGGGCAGGGCGAGTGCCTCACGCGTGAGGAAGACCGCCTGCGACGTCACCCACCGGCTGACCCGCACCAGCGTGCCGTTCTCGTAGAAGCCGCCGCTGACCTGCCAGTTGTCGGCAGGCCGTACGTCGTACTGCCCGGCGCCGCCGATCAGTTGCGAGAAGACCGCGTCGCTGTCCCAGCGGGGTGCGCACAGCCACACCAGCTCGCCGCGCGGCGAGACGAGCGCGCCGCGTTCACCGTCGCCCAGGAAGGCGTAGTCCCGCAGCGCCCAGGGCTCCGTGCCGTCCGAACCGTCCGGTTCATCTCGCCGCGAGGGGGACACCTGCGTCATGCCCGCGACCCTAGTACCCGGCCGCGCGCCCCGTGGGTGCCCTGTGTGACGCACCGCGACGCCGGGTACTCGACGCTTCCCACGGCGGCGACCCAAGCCGCCGCCCGCGCGGAAGGAGGACGGCGATGACCCAGCGGGTGCGCGAAATCATGACTCCGGCACCGGTGGCGGTCGGCACCCTCACCGGCGTCTGCGAGGTCGCGCAGCGGATGCGCGACGAGGACATCGGCGCCGTACTGGTGACGGAGCGCGACGAGCTACGCGGCCTGGTCACCGACCGCGATCTGACAATCCGGGTACTGGCCGAGGGGCGGGACCCGCTCCATACGACGGTGCGCGAAGTGTGCAGCCCTCGTCTGGTGACGGTCTCACCCGACGAGGAGACCGGCCACGCCGCCGACCTCATGCGCCGCCACGCCCTGCGTCGGCTGCCGGTGGTGGACGGCGCGGAGGCGGTGGGCGTCGTGGCGCTGGGCGACCTGGCGGTCGAGCGTGCCCCGGACTCGACCCTGAGCGGGATCAGCGCAGCGTCGGCCAACACGTGAGGGATCGGCCAATACGTGAGGGAGAGGCCAACGGCCCGTCGAGGGCCGCCGCCCTGCGCAGCCGGGTCGACACCGACCGTGGCGAGGAACCACCCGGGCCCGGGCGGGCGATGCGCGAGCCGGAGGGCGGCCCGTAGCAGCGGACGAGCAGGAGCCGTCACCGCTGAAACGATCAACAGCCGGCGAAGGTGCCCCGCTCCGCTTGGTGCGACCGCGCGTATGGGTGTTCCCTGGATAAAAGGGATGCCCCGAACAGACCTGAATGCCCCTACCTGAGGTGAGGAGCTGGAAATGCCCAAGCGCCAGCCGGACCAGGCAGGAAGCGAGCCCGACCAGATCCGTGGGCCCGAGGAACGGCGGATCCACGGCGGCATGCCGGAGAAGCCCGACGACGAGGCGCTGGCCAAGCGCACGGAGCAGGAGCGGGTCGACGCCGGAGTGGACGACTACGACCCCGAGGACGTGCCGCCCGCGACGGAACCCTGAAGACCCCCAAGGGCCGGCCACGGCCGGCCCGCACCGCTGAGAGGCCGCAGCCATGTCAATCGCCACGGTGAACCCTGCTGACGGCGAGACCCTCCAGACGTTCGATCCGCTGTCCGAGGAGGAGATCGAACAGCGCCTCGCGGACGCCGACGCCGCCTTCCGTGCCTACCGCACCACCACGTTCGAGGAGCGGGCCCGGCTGCTGAACGGGGCGGCCGATCTCCTGGAGCGGGAGTCGACCGGCGTCGCGCGCGTCATCACGACGGAGATGGGCAAGACGCTGGCCGCCGCGGAGGCGGAGGCCGCCAAGTGCGTCAAGGCGATGCGCTGGTACGCGAGGAACGCCGAGGCGCTGCTGGCACCCGAGTACCCGGCCGCCGATGACGTCGAGGACTCGGGCGCCGTACGGGCCAGGGTGCGCTACCGCCCGCTGGGTCCCGTACTGGCCGTCATGCCGTGGAACTTCCCGCTCTGGCAGGTCATCAGGTTCGCGGCGCCCGCGCTGATGGCGGGCAATGTGGGGCTGCTCAAGCACGCGTCGAACGTGCCGCAGACCGCGCTCTATCTGGGCGATCTGTTCCACCGGGCAGGGTTCGCGCCGGGCTGCTTCCAGACCCTGCTGGTGCCCTCCCGCGCCGTCGAGTCGGTGCTGCGCGACCCGCGGGTGGTCGCGGCGACCCTCACGGGCAGCGAGGGCGCGGGGCGTTCGGTCGCCTCGGTGGCGGGCGACGAGGTCAAGAAGACGGTTCTCGAACTCGGCGGCAGCGACCCCTTTGTCGTGATGCCCTCGGCCGACATCGATGCCGCTGCACGGACGGCGGTGACCGCGCGCGTGCAGAACAACGGCCAGTCGTGCATCGCCGCGAAGCGCTTCATCGTCCATACCGACGTCTACGACGCGTTCGCCGAACGGTTCACGGCAGGCATGCAGGGGCTTACCGTCGGCGACCCGATGCAGCCGGAAACGGATGTCGGCCCTGCTCTCCAGCAAGCAGGGCCGGGACGACCTGGAGGAACTGGTCACCGACGCACTCACCCTGGGCGCGCAGGCACTGTGCGGAGGCCGTCGGCCCGAGGGCCTGGAGCGGGGCTACTACTACGAGCCGACGGTGCTCACCGGCGTCACCGAACAGATGCGTATCCACCGCGAGGAGGCGTTCGGCCCGGTGGCCTCGCTCTACCGGGTACGGGACGTGGACGAGGCGATCGAGCTGGCCAACGACAGCCCGTTCGGGCTCAGTTCCAACGTCTGGACCCAGGACGAGTGCGAGACGGACCGCTTCGTCCAGGACCTGGAAGCCGGCGGCATCTACTTCAACGGTATGACCGCCTCGCACCCGGCCCTGCCGTTCGGCGGTGTCAAGCGCTCCGGGTACGGGCGGGAGCTGTCCGGGCACGGTATCCGCGAGTTCTGCAACGCGACGACGGTCTGGCGCGCGTGATCCTTCCGCTCAGTACCGGGTCACCGTGCGGTTGACGCCCGTCACGAACGTGGTCGCCAGCACCCAGCCCGCGACGATGAGCAGATACGCCAGCCATTGGTACCAGCCCTGTGGCGCGTACGCCTTCTCCTGGCCGAAGTCGATGATGGGCAGCAGCAGATCGAGGGCGTAGGCGAAGGCGTTGAAGTCGGGCGCCTCTTCCGCCTTGAGGGGCCGCGGCGGATGCAGTCCGTAGGCGAGCGCCCCCAGCAGGAGCAGCCCGGCCAGCCATCCGGCCGCCCGCATGGGGCGGAAGCCGTATCCGACGGTCACATCCTGCAGATGCCCCCACAGCCGTCCGTAAAGGGGCAGGGTCGTGCGGTGTCTGCGATGCTTGGCGAGCTGGACGGCGCGGGCGGCGGCGTCATCGCCGATGTGCCGGTAGGCGGCGGTCAGCTGTTCGTACGCGAAGGGCACATAGCCGTCGCCGTCGCGAGTGAGCACCTCCAGCCGCTCGGGGGCCGGGAGGGCCGGGGCGAGAGTGGTGTACGACAGGCCATCGAAACGCACGCCCCCTGGCCATACCCCGGGCTCCGCGTACAGCATGTCGACCCGGGCCCGGCGCAAGTTGACATCCCCCTCTATGGGCGGCACCTCGCGCAGCCAGAACTCGCCCGCGGTACAACTGCTGGCCCGTAGGGCGACGCCGCCCGGGTTGGACAGCCGCGCGTAGCCGAAGTTGAGCTGGCCGGGAACGGTGACACCGCGCAGATTGACGCGGCCCTCGGCGTGCAGCCGCATGGCGTGCAGATCCGTTCCGACGGTGAGGGTCTCGGCATGGAGCGCGGTGCCGCCGGGCTGCAGGAGACGGGCGTCGTCGAGCCGGACGAGGCCCGCCACGGTCACCCCTTCGAGCCGGGCCCGGCCGTGCACGGTCAGCCGGGTGGCCCGCAGGTCCTCGCCGACGGTCGCATGGTCCAACTTCAGGGGAGATTCGGGACGTTCGGCCGAGCCTTCGCTGTCGTCATCGGCCCCGGCCGGAGTACCCAGTACGGCGCGGCTCAGGAAGAGAGCTCCTGCTATCCGCGCTCCGGACAGTGCCACAGCGCCCGGGATACGGCAGTCGTTCAGCCGCAGCACCCCGTCCACGCGCAGTGTGGTCGCCCACAGCCCCGGCATCCGGCACTCGCTCAGGGTGAGCTGCCGGAACTCGGCGCCGTAGAGCACGACCGTCTCCTCGAAGTCGCAGTCCCGCAGCGACACCGGGCAGCGGACCACGCCGGAGCGCACATTGAGTTCCCCGGTCACCTGGGCGCCCCGCAGCCGCAGGGCCGGTATCTCTCCGTTCTCCTCGGGCGGGGTCAGCAGCAGCGAGCGCAGCACCCGGGCCCGCACGGTCCGCTCGTCCGCCGTCGTGAGGTCGACCGGCGCACCCAGCGGAAACGCCTCCCACACCCGCCGCTCGGGCTCCGTCAGTTCGTTGATCTCCACGCGCGCGACTCTTCCCGTACGTCGCGAAGGCGTCAACTCCGCACGGTGTCGCCCGCATCGGCGCTTACCCCGCGGGTAATCGACCCGGCCCCTGCCCGGACGGCATCGTCAGGGCATCGGCCCGCGGGCAATCGTCGGCGGGCCTCCACCAGAGCGAGGGGACGTACGCCATGAACACCTACGAAGCCGCTGTCGAGCGCTACTTCGCCGCCTGGAACGCGCCGGACGCCGAGAGCCGCGCGAAGGCCGTCGCCGCGGCGTGGACCGAGGACGGCAGCTACACCGACCCGCTGGCGCAGGTGTCGGGCCACGACGAGCTGGCCGCCGCGATCGGTGCGGCGCGGGAGCAGTTCCCCGGCTGCGAGTTCCAGCTGGACGGAGCCGTCGACGGGCACCACGACATCGCCCGCTTCTCCTGGGAGCTGGTCGTCACCGCTGACGGCTCCTCCCCCGCCGCGGGCTCGGATGTGCTCACGCTGGCCGAGGACGGCCGGATCTCCTCGGTCAAGGGCTTCCTGGACCGGGTGCCGGGCGCCTGAGCGCCCCGTCAGAGGCGCGGGGAACGGCGCGGCCGGCACGGGCCGCGGACGCGCGACGGCCGCACCGACCGAGCGGGACCGCGCAGCGTGTGCGACGGAGCTCGGGTGGTGCGGACCGCCGGCGACACAGCCGCCGTCGTGGTTGCGCGCGCAGTTCCCCGCGCCCTTGAGGGGCGCCCCGCTCAGGGGCGGTGGCCCGTGGGGATCTCCTCCCCCTCCGGAACGGGACCCGGCGCAGTGCCGTCCCCGAAGGGGCGGCCACCGAGCTGCTCACGGTGGTGCGGGGTCAGCCAGCCGGACAGCCCGGGTCCGGCCGGCACGATCGAGGTGGGGTTGATGCCGGTGTGCACGACGTAGTAGTGCCGCTTGATGTGATCGAAGTCGACCGTGTCGCCGAACCCCGGCGTCTGGTACAGGTCCCGTACGTACGCCCACAGCACCGGGTCCTGCTCCAGCTTGTTGCGGTTGCACTTGAAGTGACCGTGGTAGACGGCGTCGAAGCGCACCAGCGTGGTGAACAGCCGGATGTCCGCCTCGGTGATGGTGTCGCCCACCAGGTAACGCCGGTCCCGCAGCCGCTCCGACACCAGGTCCAGCCGGCGGAAGACATCTGCGTACGCCGCCTCGTAGTCCTGCTGCGTGGTGGCGAAACCGGCCCGGTAGACCCCGTTGTTGACGTCCCGGTAGATGCCCTCGGCCACCTCGTCGATCTCGGCACGCAGCGCCTCGGGGTAGAGGTCGGGCGCGCCCGGCCGGTGCAGGTCCCGCCACTCGGTCGCCAGGTCGAGGGTGATCTGCTGGAAGTCGTTGGTGACCAGTTTGCCGCTGGGCACGTCCACGACGGCGGGCACGCTGACCCCGCCCGGGTAGTCCGTCTCCCGTTTGTCGTACGCCTCGTGCAGGAAGTGGATGCCGAGCACCGGGTCGCGGTCGTCGGGGTCCAGGGTGAAGCGCCAGCTGCGGTCGTCCTGGATCGGGTCGGTGACGCCCAGCGAGAGCGCACTCTCCAGGCCGAGCAGCCGCCGCGAGACCAGGGCGCGGCTGGCCCATGGGCAGGCGCGGCTGACGACGAGCCGGTAGCGGCCCGCCTCGACGGGCCAGCCGTCCCGGCCGTCGGCCGTGATCCGGTCCGCGAAGTGGCTCTTGGACCTCTTGAACGGCTTCCGGCCGTACTCGGTGTTCCCGGCGCCGTCGGCGGCCTCAGCGGTGCTCATTCCGGTCTCCTTCTGGCAGGTCGGGGCGGAGTCCTTGCTCGCCCGAGCGGTTGTTCGCCGCCCGAGCGCATCTCATCACTCCGGCGCCGTCCGTGCCGAGTACCGACGCGTGAGGACGGTGATACGGGCCGATTCCGTGCGGCCTGCCGAACGGCTGCTCAGCGCCCGACCTGCCAGGCGCAGGGCGGGAGTTGGGCGGCCCGGCAGTAGACCTCGCACGCCCAGGGGAGGGCGGCGGCCGACGGATGCAGGCGGGCGCCTTCGAGGCTGGCCAGCAGCCGGGCCGTGTGGTGGATACAGCCGGTGTGCTGGGTGCCGTTCCCTTCGATGACGCTGACCGCCCTGCGCCTGCCCTCGCACGGCGTCGGGTCCGCCTCGTCCGCCGCCGCGCACCGCCGGGCCCCGCCCGCTGTCGCCGCGTCCATGTGCCACCCCCGTCTTGCTCGCGCCGCTCCCCGCGACAGCCAGTGGCTTCCCCCAACTGCCCCCGGACATGACGTAGTTGGGGAAGCCATGGGCAACTCTTGACGGTCGGACGCGCAGCACGGGTCGCGGGCCGTCGGCTCAGCCGGTGAGGAAGTCCCGCACCACCGGCGCCAGGTCCTCGGGGGGCACCTGGTGGAAGGCGCCGGGCAGGGTGCGGTGCTCGCCGTACGGCAGTGCCTCCGCCGTTGCGCGGGCGGCTTCCTGGAGCACCGGCGTACTGGCGTCGCTGGACAGCACGAGAGTGGGAACCCGCACAGCGGCCAGCGTTCCGGTCGGCAGCGTCCCGTCGCCGAGCAGCGTGGTGTCGTAGCAGAGTGTGTGGGCGATCTTCTTCATGTCGTCCCACCCTGGGGACTGGCGGGCGCCTTCGACGGCCTGCGGGGGCAGTCCGATGATCTCCGCCAGGAAGTACGCAACCGCCTCCGAGCGGTCCTCCTGCCCGATGAGCTCGGTCAGCCGGGCCACGCGGACGGGATCCTGCAGCTGGCCCGCGGCGCCGGTGAAGGGCGGTTCGAAGAGTACGAGCCTGCTCAGTGTGCCCCCCGTACGCGCCGCCGCTTCGAGCACGACGAGGCCGCCGGACGACATCCCGAAGGCGAACACCTCCGCTCCCGCCGCTCCCCCGCCGAGCGCCTCGGCGACGGCGGTCAGGTCCGCGCCCTCCTGCGCGGGCGCGTAGGGCTCGGTGTCGCCGCTGTCGCCCCTGCCCCGGCGGTCGTAGACCACCCCGGACAGCCCCAGGGCCGCCAGCTCACCGGCGAGTGGCACGCCTGCGGTGCGGGTGGCGAGCGCGCCGCCGGTCAGGACGACGGGCGGGCCGTCGCCGAACTGCTCGTAGGCGAGCTCGGTGCCGTCGGACGAGGTGGCGAAGCGCACGGTCATGGCGGGCCCTTCCTGGCTGTGGCGTTGTGCTGAGACTTCTATCAGCAGCCGCCGACGACCAGGCGCTGCACGCGGTGCGCAACGCGGCCGGTTCAGCCCTCGGGCGGCGGAGGCGGCGTGGGCGCACCGGCGGGCGGCGGCAGCTTGGGGTAGCTGCCAGGCGGCGTGCCGGTCGCGGCGTCGGAGGGTGCGCCGGCACCGACCGCCTCTGCCGGCAGCAGCGCGTCGCGGCGTGCTCCGGGGTCCCAGCCGGGTTCGACGACACGCTTCTGGACCAGGATGGCGCCCGCCAGCACCGCGCCCCCGGTGGCGAGCATCAAGGCGATGCCGCCCGTCTCGCCCACCTTGTCCGCGAAGCCGATGAGGGAGCCGAACCAGCCGAAGTCGGCGTCGCCGAACGTGGTGTTCTCGTCCCCGAAGGCGCCCAGGACCTTCAGCAGCACGGCGGGCAGCAGCGTGATGAGGACGCCGTTGGCGAAGGCGCCGAGCACCGCGCCGCGCCTGCCGCCGGTCGCGTTCCCGTACACACCCGCCGCGCCGCCGGTGAAGAAGTGCGGCACCAGTCCAGGCAGCACCAGCGCGAGACCGAACGCCGGGTTGAGCACCCAGGCGAGCAGGGCGAGGGTGCACAGACCGCCGACGAAGCTGGAGAGGAAGCCGACGAGTACCGCGTTCTGTGCGTACGGGAAGACGATGGGCGCGTCCAGCGCGGGCACGGCGCCGGGCACGACCTTCTGGGCTATGCCCTGGAAGGCCGGGACGAGTTCGCCGAGGATCGTCCGGACGCCGAAGAGGATGACGGCGACCGCGATGCCGAACTGGAGGCCCTGCATGATGGCCTGCATCAGATAGTTGCCCAGGCTGGTGGCGGCTGTCCCGCTGTCGGCGGCGAACGCCTTGAAGGCCGTCTTCTCGCCGGCCTTGACGACGTAGAGGATCGCCATGACCACATAGATGAGCAGCATGGACAGGGCGGTGGCGACCATCGAGTCGCGCAGGAAGCGCAGCCCCTCGGGCAGCTTCATGTCCTCCGTACTGCGGCTGCGCTTGCCCACGAGCTGGCCGACGGCACCGGCCGTCACATAGCCGGCCGTTCCGAAGTGGCCGATGGCGATACTGTTGTTGCCGGTGATGCGCTTGGTCCACGGGTGGGCGAAGGCGGGCATCGAGACGAGCAGGATGCCCAGCAGTACGCCGCCGACCGTCACCACGACCCACGCGGACAGCCCCGCTGTCGCCAGCACCATGGTCAGCAGCGTCGCCATGAAGAGCATGTGGTGGCCGGTCAGGAAGACGTAGCGCAACGGCGTGAACCGGGCCAGCAGCAGGCCGAGGCCGAACCCGACGATCATCAGCCAGGCAACCCGCGCGCCGAACTGGTTCTGCGCGATACCGACGATGGCCTCGTTGGTGGGGATCACCCCGTGCGCTCCGGTGGCGCCCTGGATCATCTCGCCGAGCGGCGCCAGTGAGCTGACGACCAGCCCCGCACCGGCGCCGATCAGCAGAAAGCCCAGCGTCGCCTTGATGGCGCCGCCGACGATCTGCCCCGCCGACTTCTTCAGCGCGATCAGGCCGGCCGCCGTGATGAGACCGATGAGATACGCGGGAACGCTGAGGATCTCGGTGACGAGAAACTTCGCGATGGTGACCAGCCAGTCCATGGCGCCTTCCGCTTTCGTGCCGTGCTCGTAGCTCGTAGGAGGTGTGGGGGGTGGCGGGTTCAGACGTCGTAGGTCTCGCGCAGCGCGGCGTCCACTTCCTTCGCGCTGGTGAAGTCCTCCACGACCCGCACCGGGATGCCCACGTCACCGAGGGTCCTGGCGATCTCGCGGGAGGTGAGGATGGCCGCGGCCTCGGCCGCCTTGCCCTTCGCGGAGATGGTGTCCGTGGCCTCGACGGTGATGTGCCGCTCCCAGCCCCAGCGGTCGAGGACCTGCTCCAGGGTGTTCTTGAGGAAGAGGCTGGTGCCGACGCCGTTGCCGCAGACGGTGAGGATCTTCTGCACGGCCGGTCCGCTCGC
This sequence comes from Streptomyces sp. 3N207, assembly GCF_052246355.1. Classification (NCBI taxonomy): domain Bacteria; kingdom Bacillati; phylum Actinomycetota; class Actinomycetes; order Kitasatosporales; family Streptomycetaceae; genus Streptomyces; species Streptomyces sp. 3N207. Next base: position 66,008 of record NZ_JBQQBV010000025.1, read on the forward strand.
CCGCGCCGGACGCTCGCCGTCGGACTCCTGCTGCTGGAGCACCCGGTGCAGATCCCCGGGTGTCGCCGCGTCGCGAAGCGCCGCCTCGGTGTCCGGGTCGCCCAGCAGCCGGGCGAGAGCCGCCATGGCCGCCGTGTGCGCGCCGGAGTCCTGTGCCGCCAGCGCGACGACCAGGCCGACCGGGTCGTTCGTCCCGTGCCCGAAGCTGACGGGCTCCGCCAGCCGCACCCACGACATGCCCGTGCGGCGCACCGCGGGCGAGGGGCGCGCGTGCGCGAAGGCGAAACCGGGCGCGATGACGATGTACGGCCCGTTCTCCTCGACGTTGCGGATCATCTCGTCGGTGTACGCATCGGTAGTGGTACCCCGCGTGACCAGCAGTTCGCCCGCCACGCGGACCGCGGAGCGCCAGTCCGCTGCGGACACGTCGAGCCGGATCGCCTCGCGCGGCAGGAGTTCGCTCAGTGACGCCATGCCCGGATACTGACACGCCGCTCTGCGCGGCCCCGGGGCGCCTCCCTGCAAGAACCCGTAGGCGGGCCGGGGACGGGCCCGGACACCGCCGCCGGGGCCGGAGCGGTGCGCGCCCCCTTACGGACAGGCCCCGTGTCGGGGCGGAGAGCAAGGGGTACTCGCGCGGTCTGTGGATGGTCACGGTCGCCACCGAGCGCACCGGCGCCGCCGCAGCACTCCGTGGACAGATGCACAACGCGCCCCGCACGAAGCAGGCGCCCCCGCACGAAGCAGGGAGGAACCATGCGCCTCGATTCCCTCGCACCCCTTCTCGACCGGAACGGGCCGTGGGCCACCGTCTACACGAGTACGGCACGGGCCACCGAGTCCGCCGGTGACGAGCGCCGGCTGGCGGCCCGCGCCGCGGGGGACGAGCTGGCGCGGCAGGGGGCCGACGCGTCAACCGTGGACGCCGTCGCCGAGCAGCTGGCCGCGCTCTCGCCCAGGACCCGGCCCCGGGGCAGCGTGGTGTTCGCGGCCAACGGCAACATCGTGCTCGACCTGCCACTGAATCTGGCGCCCGACCGCAGTCGCGTCAGCTGGTCGGCGCTGCCGCACCTGGGACCGCTGCCCGAACTCCTGGGGGAGAACCCGCGCTGTCTTACGGCGCGCATCGACCGTACGGGCGCCGACTTCGAGCTGGTGGACGCGCACGGGACGCACAGCGCCGGGCAGGCAACCGGCGAGGAGTGGCCGGTGCACCGTACAGCCACCGGAGAGCTGTCGGAGAAGCACTTCCAGCTGCGCGTGGAGAACACCTGGGAGAGCAACGCGGGGCTGGTCGCGGAGGCCGTCGCCCGCCGCTTCCAGGAGACCGGTGCCGACGTGCTCGTCCTCAGCGGCGACCCACGGGAGCGGCGTGCCGTCCATGAGCGGCTGCCCGAACAGCTGCGGGCCATCGCCGTGGAGACCTCGCACGGTGGCCGCGCGGCGGGCTCCTCCTCCGAGCTGCTGGACCGGGAGACGGCGCGGGCCCGCGAGGAGTTCGCCGCCCGGCACACCGCTCAGGCGCTCGCCGCGATGCGGGCCGCGCACACCCCGGGTCCGGCGCCCGCGGGTTCGGCCACGGCGGAGACGGTGCCCTCCCTGGTGGAGGCGGCACGGGAGCACCGGGTCGACACCCTGCTGATGCGGCCCGGCGGTCCGGACCGGGAGCGCGAGGTCTGGGTGGGCGACGGCTACGACCAGGTGGCCGTGCGGCGCTCCGAGCTCCAGTACCTTGGGGCCCCTGACCCCGCGCCCGCGCGCGCCGACGACGCGCTGCTGCGGTCCGCGCTGGCGACCGACGCGGAGGTGCTGGTCGCCGACCCGCTGGAGGAGCTGCCGGTCGGTGGGCTCGGAGCCCTGCTGCGATGGACGCACACCGATGAGAGGGCGTCTGCATAGCTGCGTGAAGGGGCGCTCCGCGCGCCCCGGGCACATAACGCCTCCGACTTGATGCTCTTCCAAGGGGCGGAAGGAGCGACTTCCCAGGAGCCGGAGCTGCGGTCCAGCCAGCCGGACAGCAGGCCGAAGCAGGCGCCCGCCAGTGCCAGGAGTGCGCCGAGCCAGCTCGGTGAGGTGAGGCCGAAGCCTGCGGCGATGACCATGCCGCCGAGCGAGGCACCCAGCGAGTTGGCGATGTTGAAGGCGGACTGCACGCTGGCGGAGCCGAGTTCGGGCGCGTCCCTTCCGTGGTCGAGAATGCGCGCCTGGACGCTGGGGATGGCGGCCATGCCGGCGATGCCGGTGAGGAACACGTTGACGGCGACCAGGACGGTGTTCTGCGCCGTCACCTGGATCATGACCAGCGAGAGCGCGAGGGCCAGCAGGGCGCAGCAGATAGTGCGTACCGGCCAGTCGGCGAGTCGGCCGCCGAGCATGGTGCCCACCGTCATTCCCGCCCCTGCCAGGGCCAGCAGTGCTGTAGCGGCCGTGGGAGTGTAGCCGCTGACCTGGGTGACCAGCGGCTGGATGTAGGTGTAGAACGACGAGGTGCCGGCGAAGCCGAACACCACCACGGCATAGGCGAGCCACACCTGTGGTCTCTTGAATATGCCGAGTTCGCCGCGCACGGTCCCCCTGCCGGGTTCTCGCTGTACGGGGATCAGCGCCGCGAGGGAGACGAGGGCGAGGAGGCCGATCCCCGCGACGACGATGAAGGTCCAGCGCCAGCCCACCGTCTGCCCGAGCAGAGTGCCCAGCGGTGACCCGACGATGTTGGCCATCGGCACGCCGACCAGAACCACCGAGAGTGCTCTGCCACGCTTTTCGGGTGCGACGAGTCCGACCGCGACAACGGCCCCGATTCCGAAGAACACACCGTGCGGGAGTCCGGCTGTAAAGCGTGCTGTCAGCAGCAGCTCATGGTTCGGGACAAAGGCTGACGCTGTGTTCCCGAAAATGAACAGTCCGGTCATCACGAGCAGGATTGTCTTACGGCGGACCCGCATACCCGCGATGGTGAGAAGCGGTGCCCCGATCACGACACCGAGTGAGTAGGAGGAGACATAGCCACCGGCATCGGAGATGCTCACTCCCATGTCGGAGGCGGCTTCGGGCAGTAGACCTATCATCACGAACTCGGCCGTGGCCGCACCGAACGTTGCAATGGCCAGAGCCAGGAGGGCAAGGGGCAACGGGACCTCCTTGCGGGAGTGGGGTGTTGGGACTGCCCGGCTCGCCTCGGCGGGCCGTTCCTTGAAAAGAAGCGTGCCGCAATACCGGATTCGAGCAAACGGTTTCCCCATAAGGCTGCCCATAATAGGATTCCGAGAATTTTCTGAACTCCCCCTGGAATCAAGGCAGTCGAGAAGCAAAGTCACCAAGAAGCCATCCGTGGAAGGCGCGTGATTCGGCGTGTCGCCACCCACTTCGCCGATCACCTTACGGGCAAAGAGAGTTGCCGGTGACGACAGCGGCGGCTGTGACACAGGAATTGCTTATACCCGGTGAGTGAGTAGCGGATGGTAACCGAATGGCGAAACCCGATCGGTGCGGATCACGGCGGACCGGAACACCGGAAGAAAACGGCCGATCGGCCTCCCCTGACGGCCGCCCGGTCTTCCCTGACGGCCGCTCGCGCTTCACCGACGGCCGCTCGCGCTTCACCGGGGGACGATCGGGCCGGGGTGGCACGCGGCCCGGGTCGTGACCACGGCCACCCTCGGGCGGTTGGACCCTCGACGCTCTGCGGCTCCCACTTGATCTCGCCGCAGGAGACGACGCCGGTGGCGCAGCGGGCCTGCCGGCTCGCGGGGTCGGTGATCCAGCCGTGCGCGTCGGCCGGGGTCGCGGTGAGCCGGGACAAAGCGTCACGCCTGGTGGTCACGCTTGGCGGTCACGCCTTCGGGAAGCTGAAGCTGTAGCCCTGTTCCTTCAGCCAGGGCAGCAGCCGCTGGAGCGCCTGGTAGGACTCGGAGCGGTCACCGCCGCCGTCGTGGAGGAGGACCACCGCGCCGTCCTCCATCTGCTCCTTGGCGTGCCGGACTATCGCATCCGTACCGGGAAGCTGCCAGTCCCCGGGGTCGACGACCCAGCCGAGCGACCGCATCCCGTGCTCGGCCGCCGTCCGGCGGCTGGCGGGGGTGAAGGCTCCGCCGGGTGCGCGGTAGTAGTGGAGAGGCGCGCCGCCCGACGCTTTGTCGATCATGCGCTTGGCGTCGCGTATCTGCCGCTTCTGATAGGCCACCGACTTGTGGTCCATGTCCGTGTCGTGGTCGACCGAGTGGTTGCACAGCCGGTGCCCCTCGGCGACGATCCGCTTGACGAGCTTCGGGTAGCGCTCGGCGTTGGGGCCTATCAGACAGAAGGTGGCCTTGACGTGGTACTGGCTCAGCAGGTCGAGCATCTTGGGTGTCCACTCCGGGTGCGGACCGTCGTCCAGTGTCATCGAGACCGAGTGACCGCCGGCGGCGGTGCGGTGGCTTATCTTCCGGCTGACCTTCCGGGGGGCCTTCGGCTTCGCGGGCTTGGCGTGGGACTGCTTCTCGGCCGGGGCCGGGGCGCCCTGCTGCACGCGCGCGGCGCGCACACTCTGCTCCCAGCCCGGATGCCGACTCGACGCGGCAGCCCCCGAACCCGTCCCGATGAACGCCGTCAGCAGACCGACCGCCACGGTTCCCGCCGCGGCGGATATCGCCACGGTCCCCGGCCTGCTGCCCCGCTTGCTGTGCACTTCTGCTCCCAACTGCCCGTTTTCACCGAACTTGCAATGATGCAGACCACTCGGGAGGTACAGCGGTTGCGTCGCCGAGATGAGAGATACGCCGCATTCGGGGCGGGGCTGGGCAACGGCGGCCGGGGCACCCTGACAGCCTGGTGACAGATCGACCGAGAGCAGGGAGAGCACAGGCGATGGCGACCAGCGTGGCATTCACCGAGGATCTGGCGCGGGAGGTGCTGGCCGCTGCGACGGGCGGCCCCGGCGGTACGGCGGAGCTGCTGTCGCTCGGCGAGAACGCCGTCTTCGGGCTGGACGGGACCGTGGTGCGGGTCGGCCGCGACCCACAGCTGTTGACGCGCGCCGAGCACGAGCTGCGGGTGGCGACCTGGCTGGAGAGCGAGGGCGTGCCCGCGGTCCGGGCTGCCGAACCGGAGGCCCGGTTGGTGGGAGACCACCCGGTCACCTTCTGGCAGCGGCTGCCCGCCGCGGTGCGGCCCGCGGGCGCCGCGGACCTGGCCGGTCTGCTGCGGCTGGTCCACTCGTTGCCCGAGCCGCCGTTCGCGCTGCCCGCGCGGGAGCTGCTGGGCGGCGTGGAGCGTTGGTTGCGGCTGGCCGGGGACGCGGTGCCGCGTGAGGACGCGGCGTTCCTGAGGGCGCGCCGGGACGACATCCTCGCCGCGCTGCCCGGCCTCGTCCCGCGGCTGCGGCCCGGTCCGGTGCACGGGGACGCGCTGCCTCGCAACGTCCACGTCACCCCGCAGGGGCCGCTGCTGGTGGACCTGGAGACGTTCTCCTCGGACCTGCGCGAGCACGACCTGGTCGTGATGGCGCTCAGCCATGACCGCTACGGGCTGCCGGAGGCGGAGTACGAGGCGTTCTGCGCCACCTATGGCTGGGATGTGCGCGAATGGGAGGGGTGCGCGGTGCTCCGGGGGGCGCGCGAGACCGCGAGCTGCGCGTGGGTGTCGCAGCACGCGCCGGGCAACCCCGCCGCGCGCGCGGAGTTCCTGCGGCGGGTTGCCTCGCTGCGCGAGTCGGACCCGACGGTCCGCTGGCACCCGTTCTGACCGAACGTGCTGGTTGCGGGCGTCGCTTGTACCTCCCCCAGCCTCCGGGCGGGAGCTGCCCCCAGACCGGCGGACCAGGCGGCGTCCGCAACCCGTACGTCCGGCTACACCCACCCCCGCGCCGTCAACTCCTCCGTGAAGCGCGCATAGGAGTCGTCCAGTGCGGCCTTCTCCTCCGGCACCGGCTCGACCAGCCGGCCCTCACCGGTCATCGCGGCGGCGGCCTCCTCGACACCGTCGTACAACGTCCCGGTGGCGGCCAGCAGCGCGGCGCCGAATGCGGTCTCCGCGCGGTCGGCCACCCGCAGGGGCACGCCGAGCACGGTGGCGCGGATACGGGTCCACAGTGGGCTGCGGCTGCCGCCGCCCGCCGCGTACAGCGGAGCGTCGACGGGCACGCCGAGCGCCGCGACCCGTTCCAGGGCGAGCCGTTCGAGGAAGGCGACGCCCTCCAGGTCAGCGCGGTGCCGGTCGGCGTCGTCGGCCGGGGTGCCGAGGGTGAAGCCGCGGGCCGCGCCCGCCACGAACGGGAAGCGTTCGCCCTCGCGGCGCAGCGGATAGCTGACGCACGACGCGGGGCCCCGCGCGGCTGCTGCCTCATCGAGCGCGGGCAGCCGTTCGACGGCGCGGTGGGCGAGGGCTTCGCCGCCGGTGTTGGAGGCGCCGCCCGGCAGCCACCAGCCGTCCGGGTGCCGATGGCTGTAGAGGGCGCCGGCCGGGTCGGTGACCAGGTCGCGGGTGACGCCCTTGAGAACGTAGGTGGTGCCGAGGACTCCTACGAACTGGCCGGGTGCCACCGCGCCGGTGGCGAGCTGACCGGCGCAGCCGTCCGTCATGCCGAGCCGTACGTCACAGCCCACCGGCAGCCCCGTCTCGGCCGCCGCCTCGGCGCAGACGGTGCCGACAGAGGTCGCCGGCGGCTGCACGGGGGGCAGCCAGTGCGCCGGGATGCCGAGCGCGTCGAGGACCTCGCCGGGCCACTCACCCGCGCGCGGGTCGTAGCCGGTCTTGAGGGCGTGGCTCCAGTCGGTGGCGACGGGTTCCCCGGTGAGCCGGCGGCCGAGCAGGTCGGGGGTGTGGACGAGCCGCGCGGCGCCGGGGCGGTCGGCCGCGTGCCGTGCGTACCAGGCGGCCCTGCCCAGCGCTGCGGTCGGCCCGACGGTGAGGCCGAGCGCCTGCCACCGGGACGAACCCCGGTGCTGGGCTTCGGCGTTGAGGTCCGCGGCCCTGCGGTCGTCGTACATCAGCGCGGGGCCGAGTGGCCGCCCGTCCCCGTCGGCGAGTACGAGAGTGCCGGAAGTGGCGGAGACGGCGACGGCGGTCACTTCGGCGCCGCGGGCCGGCAGCGCCGCGGTGGCCTGGCGCAGCGCCTCGGCCGCGGCGGGCCACCAGCGGGTGGCGTCCTGCTCGCTGCGGCCGCCGCCGTCGCGGACCGGCTGCGGCAGCGCGGCCCGGCCCTCGGCGTACACCGTGCCGCGGGCATCCAGGCAGACGACGCGGACGGCGGCCGTGGCGACGTCGATCCCGGCGACGAGGGGGGTGGCGGCGGTAGCGAAGTGCTGGTCTCCGGGCGCCGGGGCTGGGCTGGGCATGGCATCCCTTTCAGTAGGAGTGTTAATTTCACACGCTCCGTGTGATATCGGCGCGTGCGAGGGGCGCCGGTCAGCCGGTCACCGCCGCGACCCGGACGTCGGTGTGCTCGCGCAGCTCGGTCAGCAGCTCGCCGGGCACCCCGTCGTCCACCACGACGTGGTCGAAGTCGGCCACCGGGCACAGCCGGTGCAGCGCGGTACGGGCCACCTTGGAGTGGTCCATCAGCAGCGCAGCACGCGCCCCGGAGGCGAGCATGGCGCGCTTGACGAGCACCACGTCCTGCTCCTGGTGGAAGGTCATGTGCCCGTTCATCGCGGAGGTGCTCACCAGCACCAGGTCCACGGACATCGACTCGATGGCCTCCACACAGGGGACGCCGAGGAAGGAGTCATGGGTGTGGGAGTACTCCCCGCCCAGAGCGATGAGCCGGATCTCCTCGCACCCGGCGAAAACGTCCAGCACCCGGCGCGCATTGGTCAGCACGGTCAGCGGTGTCTTCTCGCGCAGCAGCGCCGCAAGCGCCAGCACAGAGGTGGAGTCGTCCAGCATCACCGACATACCGGGCTCGACCAGCTCGGCGGCGGCCTGCGCCACGGCTTCCTTCTGCGCCACATGGACGCCCAGCCGGTAGTCGAGATTGCTCTCGAAGACGCTGGTGGGCAGCGCGGAGACGCCGCCCCGGAAGCGCCGCAGCACACCGCGTCTGGCCAGCGCGTCGAGATCGCGGTGGACGGTCATCACGCTGACGCCCATCGTCTCGGCGAGCCAGCTGACGGTCACCGTCCCGTGCCGGACGACGTGCTCGGCCATGCGCTGTCTGCGGCTCTCCTGCGAGCGGGCGGAGCCGACGGGCGTACCCGGGTTCTTCACGGCGCCTCCCCCGCTCGGCCGGCGGCCGTGGGGGCCGCGAGCGGCGCCTGTCCGGCGGCAGCCCTGCCGGTGCCCGTCGGTACGTTCAGCGACCGTAGCGCCGTGCGGTCGCCGGCCACCTCGATCTCGGTGACTGCGGCGTTGTCGAGCCGGGGCAGGACGAGTCGGTACCGGCCCACGGGAATGCCGAGCATCGCGCACAGGGCGATACGGAAGGCGGTGTTGTGCGCGACCACCAGCACCGTCTGCCCGTCGTGCGCCGCCGCCACCTCGCGCAGCGCCCCGCACACCCGCGGCGCGACGGCGGTGGGTGGCTCGGAGCCGGGGAAGGCGCCGGTCTCCGCGTCCTGGTGAAAGGCGCGCACCAGCTCCGGGTCGTCGGCGGTCATCTCCCCGATGGTGCGGCCCTCGCCCCAGCCGAAGTCGGCCTCGCGCAGCCCCTCGTGCACGCCGGGCACCACACCGAGCGCCCGGGCCGCGGGCTCGGCCGTGCGCCGCGCACGCTCCAGCGGCGAGCTGACGACGGCACCGATGGGCTGCTGCCTGCACCGCGCCACGGCCCACTCCGCCAGCTGCTCGGCCTGCTGCCGGCCCGCGTCGGTCAGCGCGATGTCGGAGATCCCGGCATAGCGGTTCTCCGCGTGCCAGACGGTCTGGCCGTGGCGTACGAGCAGGAGCCGGGCGGTCATACGTCCTCCAGGACTTCGGTGCGGCGGGCGGGTGCGGCGCGGCGCACACTCCCAGCCCATTGGGCTTCTTCACGTGGAGCGCTATAAATATAACAATCTCGATGTGGAGAGCAGTGCGAACTGCCGGGACTGGAAGGCGAACGGCCATGACTGAAACCGCTGGGGCGATCATCGGTGTCGACATCGGCACCTCCGTCACCAAGGCCGTCGCCTTCGATCGCGACGGCAACCGCCTGCACGCCGCGGCACGCCGCTCCACGCTGCTGCGCGAGACCGGTGGCGTCGTCGAACAGGACCTGGAAGAGGTGCTGGCCGGCGTCGCCGAGGTGGTCGGGGAAGTCGGCGCCGCTCTGCCCGCACCCCCGGCCGCACTCGCCCTGACCGGGCAGGGCGACGGGCTGTGGCTGCGCGATGCGGAGGGCCGGCCGGTACGGCGCATGATCTCCTGGATGGACGGCCGCGCGGCGTCGCTGGTCGGCCGCTGGCAGCGGGACGGCACCGTGGGTGAGGTCTTCCGGCACACCGGCTCGGGCATGTTCCCCGGCTGTCACGCACCGCTGCTGGCGTGGCTGCGCGAGCACGAGCCCGAGACACTGGAGCGCGCGGCGGTCGCCGGCTACTGCGTCGACGCCATAGCGCAGCGGCTGACCGGCACGGTCAGCGTGGACGCCTCCGACGCCACCCTGCCCTTCCTCGACCCGGCCACCCGCAGCTACTCCCCCGCCGCGCTGGCCGCCTGCGGCGTGGCAGAGCTGGCCCACCTGCTGCCGGCCCCCGCCGCACCGCGCGCCGTCCTCTCCCTCGACCGGGAGGGAGCCGCGCTGCTCGGCCTTCCCGCCGGACTGCCGGTCACCTCGGGGCCCTACGATCTGCCCGCCTGCGCCATCGGCAGCGGCGTACGGGAGATCGGTGACGGACTGCTGACGGTGGGCACGACGCTGGCCTGCCAGGTGCTCACCGACCGCACGGACCGCGACCCGGACGGAGAACCGGCCGGGATGTGGCTGTGCACCCCGGAGACCGACCGCTGGCTGCGCGCCATGCCCGCGATGGTCGGTACGGCGGGGATCGACTGGGCGCTCGGCGTGGTCGGCGCCTCCACCGACGATCTGGAGGCGCTGCTGGACAAGAGCCCGGCCGGAGCCCGCGGGGTGGTGGCGCTGCCGTTCCTGTCCGAGGCGGGCGAGCGCGCGCCGTTCGTGGCGCCCGCCGCACGGGCCTCGTTCGAGGGCATGTCCTTGGCGCACGACCGTGCCGACCTGGTGCGTGCCATGTGCGAGGCGGTCGGCTACGCGGCCCGGCACTGCCTGGAGAGCGCCGACCTGTCCCGGACGCTGGCCGCGTGCGGCGGCGGCACCCGCTCCCACGGCTGGATGCGGGCCTTCGCCGGTATCCTCGGCCGCCCGGTGCGGGTGCCGACCGAGACGGAGGTCGGCGCCAAGGGCGCCGCCGTCGTGGCCCGCGCCGCGCTGGGCGACCCCGTCGACGAGGAGCGGTGGCACGCCGGATACCGGCTGGTGCAGCCGGACGACGCCGACCTCGACCGCTACGAACGCGGCTACGCGGAATACCGCGACCGGGTCGCTGCCCGCTGGGGGGTGTGACCGGACGTTGGGGGGCGCCCCGAAGGGGCGCGGGGAACGGCGCGATAAGCCAGGACGTGCCCGCAGTCTGCGGACATCGGACAGGGGCACCCCGTTCCCAGCGGGGGACCGGGACCTCCGACCCTCATGTCGTTTTTCCGCCAGTCCTTCGCATGGTCGGCGGTGAGACTGGAGGGGAACGGAGAGGGGACGCGCCATGCACCGCACGCACACCGTTATCGACAGCCCTGTCGGACCGCTGACGCTGGTCGCCGACGGCGGGACGTTGACTGCCGTCTATATGGAGCAGCAGCGGCACCGGCCGGCGGAGGAGACGTTCGGGGAACGGGATCCGAGCCCGCTCGTCTTCGGGCAGGTGGCTGAGCAGCTCGGTGAATACTTCGCGGGGGAACGTACCGAATTCACGCTCCCCCTCGCACCGCGGGGTACCGCCTTTCAGCGCACCGTATGGGATGCGCTGTGCGACATCCCGTACGGCGAGACGCTCTCCTACGGGCAGCTCGCCGAGCGGATCGGGCGGCCGGGGGCCGCGCGGGCGGTCGGGCTGGCCAACGGGCGGAACCCGATCAGCATCGTCGTCCCCTGCCATCGGGTCATCGGGTCCACCGGGCAGCTGACCGGGTACGGCGGCGGTATCGAACGCAAGCGGCACCTGCTGGACTTCGAGCGTGGCGCTCTGGCACCGCTGGGAGGGAGTGGCGGGGCGACGCTGTGGTGAGGCGGTTTGGTTCCGGCCGTGGCGGCCACCCGTGAGGCGGACAGAGACCGCTTCACGGCAAGGAGGACACCATGCTCCGCGCCATCGCCGATGTGCTGCGTGCAATAGGCGGCGCCATCGCCACAGTCGTCACGCTGCCGTTCCGGGCGGTTGCCCGGCTGTTCACCGGGGCGTCCCGCTCGGCGCACTGAGCGCACGGTGAGCGGACCTCAGCCGCCGAAGGTCAGCAGGACCTTCGGCGGTCCGCTTCTGCCCTGTTCCAGCAGTGCGAAGGCCGCGCTCACCGACTCCGCGGAGTCGGCGGGCAAGACCTCGGCGACCAGCGGGCCCGCGTCCAGGGTGCCCCGCTCGAAGAGCGCCACCGTGCGGTCGTAGTGGGAGATGCCGTGCTGGATGCCGAGCACGTCCACGCCTTGGAGGGAGAGTTCGCCGGGCACGAAGGAGACGGGCTCCCTGGCGACTCCCACCAGCGCCACACGTCCGCCACGCTCGGCCATCGCGAGTGCCCCCGTGAAGGCCGAAGCCGCACCGGACGCCTCCACGACCAGCGAGTAGGCGTTCTGCGGCGCCTCGTCGGCGTGCAGGGCCGCATCGGCCCCGCACTGCAGTGCCAGGTCGAGTCCGGCCCTGTCGATGCCGATCGCGTGCACCTTGGCGGCGTGCCGGTGCGCGAACTGCACCGCGAGCAGGCCCATGGTGCCGGTGCCGATGACGGCCACCTGGTCGTCGAACCGCAGCCGCGCCCGCTCGAACGCCTCCACCACCGAGACGGCCGGTTCGATCAGCGCGCCCGCCGGCTCGGGCAGCCCCGGGGGCAGCGGGGTGAGGGCGTGTGTGGGCACCCGTACATAGCCGGCGGCGCCGCCCTGCAATCCGTACAGCCCGGTCTCGCGCAGCGCGGTGCACATCTGGGCGCGCCCCGCATGGCACTGGGCGCAGTGACCGCACGGCACCATCGTGCGGCCGACGACGAGTGAACCGACCGCCGGGGCGTCCGCCGGGGGCTCGTCGGCGTACGCGACCACCTCGCCGTACCACTCGTGGCCGAAGACGTGCGGGAAGGTGATACGGCCGTCCTGGAGGAACGCCGACGTGCCGTGCAGGATCTCCAGATCGGTGCCGCAGATCCCTACCTGCCGGGTGCGCACCAGGACGGTGCCCGGCTCCGGTTCGGGCACCGGGACGGTGGCCAGGTCGGTCTCGGAGATGCCGGTGATGCGGGCGGCACGCATCGTGCCACCGGGCCAGTTCCCCTTCAACGGGTGTCCTTTCGCGAGGGGCGCGGTGCGGGCGGTGCTGCGCTGCCTCCGCCTCCGGTCACCCCTGGATCATGGCACGGTGCGGGCGCGGCACCTCATGAGGGTGCACGGTCTCGGTGATACCGCGGGCCGCCAGTCGGGCGGGGTCCGCGGCGTGGGCGGCGCGGACGACGGCGGGGCGTACCCCCTCGGCGGCCAGCGCTGCCCACGCCTCGAAGAAGTCGCCGCCGGGTGCGCAGGCCGTGCGCTGCGGGTCCGGGCCGCCCCCTCCGCCGCTTTCCAGCACGAGGGCCGTCGTACGCCGCTGGGGCCGGTGCGCCCGCCCGCGCCACTCGGCCGCGATCCGGGCGAGCGCTTGTGCGGCGGGCTTGGGTGTGCGGTCGTTGGTGAGCAGCCCCAGGCCGTACTCCAGCTCGGGGAAGTCCGCCAGCGCGCGGTCCACGTCGTGCGAGCACCACCAGGTGATGCCCCACAACCGGGTGCAGTCCAGTGCGGCACGCGCGGTCGCCTCCAGGAACGCCCCCGCCCCGGACGCCGGAATGTGCGGGGCGGGTGCGCCCACCTCCTGGAGCCATACGGGCCGCTCCAGGTCCTCGGCCCACGCCTTGGACAGCTCGATCAGATACGCAGCGTGCTGCTCGGTCGCTGTGCCGGTGGCCCCGTGCCGCTGCGCCGTACCGTTGAACACCCACGAGTGGACGGCCGTCATGGCGCCCAGGTTCGCCGCGTGACCGGGCGTGAAGGGGTGCCCGGACAGATACCAGGTGGCGTCGTCGCCCGCGTGCAGCTGCGTACGGCCGGGCGCGCCCTCCTCGCACGCCGCGAGCATCCGCTTCAGCCACTCCTCCGCCTGGGGCGGGGTGACCCGGTGGGGGTCCGGGTGGGGGCTGTCCGCGAACTGGTTGATCTCGTTGCCGAGCGTCATGCCGAGGAAGTTCGGCCTGTCGCGCAGCGCTTCGGCGAGCGTCCCCAGATACTCCGCCTGTGCGTCCACCACCTCCGGGTCGGTGAACAGGTTGCGCCGGTGCCACGTCGTCACCCAGGACGGCAGGAAGTCGAAGCTGGACAGATGGCCCTGCAAGCCGTCCACGTTCACATCCAGCTCGCGCTCCCCCGCCGCGTCCACCAGTGCGACGAGTTGCTCCACGGCCTTCGGCCGGATCAACGCCCGGTTGGGCTGGAAGAGCGGCCAGAGCGGGAAGACCCGGATGTGGTCGAGCCCCAGCGCCGCCACCGAGTCCAGGTCGGCGCGCACCTCGTCCAGATCGAAGTCCAGCCAGTGATGGAACCAGCCCTTGCTGGGCGTGTAGTTGACACCGAACCGCACGGTCTTCCTTCCGTTGTTCCGGTGAGGGGGTACCCCCCCAGTGCGCAGGGTGGGCAAGCGCAGCCCCCGGTGCGGAGCCCGCACAGTGCGAGGGTTCACTCAATCGCGGCGCAGCGCCACAAAGTCGCGGGCATCCTTCGACCAGCTGTCCACCGGCGACCAGCCGGCGCCGCGGGCCACTCGGTGCAGGGCCGCAATGCCAAGTCGCGCCCAGGGGAACGGGGTTCCCGTGGTCCCGCGGGAGTTCTCCATCCATACCTGGAGCCGCTCGTCAACGTCCTCCCCCGCGACCTCCACCAGCAACAGGCCGCCGGAGCGCACCAGATGGGCGATGCGGCGCAGCAGCAGCGCGGGGTCGCCGCCGATACCGACGTTGCCGTCGACGAGGAGCGCGGTGTCCCAGGTGCCGGGCGGGGGCAGCGGGTCGAAAACGGAGCGGCGCAGGGCGCGCCCGCCGCGCAGTACGGTGCGGGAGACGGCGGCGGCATTGATGTCGATGCCGAGCGAGGGGTGTCCGTACTCGCCCAGCGCGGCCACGAGCCGGCCCGGCCCGCAGCCGATGTCGAGCACGGTGCCTTGGCAGCGGTCGAGGACGGTCATATCGGCCGCGTCGGCGACGGCGCACCAGCGCTCCACGTCGAGGGTGAGCGACCAGCCGTCGTGGGCGCGCAGATAGAGCGGGCCGCAGCCGAGGTCGAGCGCCTCGGTGTAGGGGTCCTCGGTCCAGGAGCCGCTGTCAGCGCCCGTCCGCCCTCTCACGTCGCCCCCACCCCTGGCGTGCCCTGGACGGCGGGCCCGGTCATCGCGTGGCCGGAGCCCAACAGCCGCCGCAGCCGGGCGTGTTCGGCGGCGAAGAGACTCTCGGGGGCCTCGGCGGCGACCGTGTCCGCGTCGGCCGGCTCGTCCACGTCCCGCAGTTGCGGCAGGTCGCATACGCGCAGCCCGGCGTCGAGGAGCCGGGCACGCTGCACCGCGCCGGTGGTGGCGGTGGACATGGGGACGCCGCGCAGCAGTGCGGGATCGGGTGCGGCCAGGCCCAGCGCCCAGAAACCGCCGTCGGCGGCGGGGCCGAAGCAGGCGTCGTGGTGCTGCCAGGCGTCCGGCCGGGTCGCGGGCGCGAGTAACGCGGGAGTGAGTTGCGGGGTATCCATGCCGACGAGCAGCGCCGGCCCTTCGCACAGTCCGAACGCCGCGGCCAGCCGCTCGTCCAGACCACCGTCCGCCTGCGGCACGATCTCGAAGCGGTCGCCGCCCTCTTCGGGAGCTGGGAGCCAGGGCCCGGGGCTGCCGTCCAGCACCAGGATGCGGCGGCGCGCGGGCGTTGCCAGTACGGCGCCCAGGGTGTCGGTGAGCGCGGCGGCGGCGAGCGCGGCGGCCCCGTGCGGGGTGAAGGCGGGCGCGAGTCGGGTCTTGGCGCGGCCCGCGCGGGGCTCCTTGGCTATGACGAGCAGCGTGGTGGGCTCCGGCACCGGCATCACGCGTCCTCGGTCGTGGGGTGGGGGGCGGTCACGGTGAAGTGGTGGGCTGTCACGTCAGAAGCTCTCGGGCAGCCAGGGCGCGGGGCCCGCGGCGAGCGCGTCCAGCAGGGCGAGATCGCGTCCGTCGCCCTCTGCCATGCCCAGCCGCGCAGCCTGACGCAGCGGCAGACCACCCGCGTACCAGGCGGCCAGCGTCGCGGAGGGCAGCCGCACGGTGCGGGCCGAGGGGTGGCTGCCGCGCTGGGCGTGCATCAGGCCCTCCTCGAAGGTGAGCGCGTACGGGGCACTCTTGCCCTCCGGAGAGACGACTTCGAGCCCGACGCCTCCGCGCGGCTGCGGATCCCAGCCGCGGGCCTCCAGTGCGCGGCTTACGTCGAGCAGCCGCAGCACCCACGGGTACCAGCCGTCCTCGCGGACCGCGTACTGGTCCAGCGCCCACTGGAGGGCGCTGGGGCGGGGCAGTACGGAGCGGCGGAAACGGATCTCGCGCACCTGGGGCGAGCGGGCGCTGACGGCTGCAAGCAGCGCGGGCAGCGCGTCGAGCCCGTCGTGCCAGAAGTCGTGGACGACGGCGGCCACGCCCCAGGGCTGGTGCGGCTCGACGGTGACGGTCGCATATCCGGCCAGGTCTCCCGGCTCTGCCCCGTCCGGGGCTCCCTCGCGGCGGACGCCGAGGGTCAACGTTCCCTGAGTGACGCGCTGTTTCCAGCCTTGCCACCAGGCGGGCCTGTGCAAGGGCCCGTTCCAGCCGGGAGCGAGGCGCCGCCGCAGCCGGGCGCAGGCCACCTCGTCCGGCAGGACCGTCTCGAAGTCGGGGGCCGAAGCGGGGAGTTCGGCCGGGTTCAGGGCGTAGCTGGAGGCGACCGCGGCGGCCTCCCAGCCCCACCGCCGGTACATTCCGGGCGCCGGGGTCCAGGCGCAGGCCACCGCCGCACCGTGCTCATGGCACAGCCGGTCGGTGCCCTCCTCGGTGAGGCGGCGGGCGAGTCCGGCGCCCCGTTTCCAGGGTGCGACGGCGAGCCAGGCCACACCGCCGGAGGGCACCGCGCGACCGCCGAAGTGCTGGGCGAACGGCAGGAACAGCCCGCCGCCCAGCACTTCCGCTCCGCGGACGGCCACCGCCGTGACGCCGTGGGTGCGCAGGGTGGCGTGGTCGTAGGGCACCTTGCCGAAGGCGTGCCGGGTCTGGGCGAGGTAGCCCTGGAACTCGGCGTCGTCGGCGGCCGTGCGGACGCGGGTCTCCATCAGTCGGCCGTCCCTCTCGCCCAGGGGCCCGCTGTCTGACTCATCTGCTGCCGCCCTCAGCTCGCCCGACCGGTGAAGTAGCCGGCGACCGCGTCGCACACCTGGTTGATCTCCTGCGCTTCGAGGTCGGGCCGGATGGGCAGGCAGAGGGTCTGCCGGGACAGCTCCTCCGCGACCGGGCAGGAGTGGCGCTGTGCGGCAGGTCCGGCGAGCGCCGGCTGGTGCGGCAGCGGCACGGGATAGCGGACGACCGCGTCGATGCCGGAGGCGATCAGATGCTCCAGCAGCCCGTCGCGGGCCTGTTCGGTCTCGGTGCGCACCTGGAAGAGGTGGTAGACGTGCTCGCCGTCCTCGCCGGGCTGCTGGAAGCGCAGCGGGAGCCCGGCCAGCCGCTCGCGGTAGGTGGCGGCCACCTCGGCGCGGCGGGCGTTCCAGGAGTCGAGCCGGTCGAGCTTGTGCAGCAGGACGAGGGCCTGGAGGGTGTCGAGGCGCGAGTTGTAGCCGAGGATCTCGTGCTGGTTCTGCTGCGGCTGCCCGAAGTGCCGCAGCAGCCGGAGCCGTTCGGCCAGCTCGTCGTCCTGGACGCTGATCGCTCCGGCGTCCCCGGCAGCGGCCAGGTTCTTCGACGGCGCGAAGCTCCAGCAGCCGGCGGCGGAGGCGGTGCCGACGCGCACCCCGTGGCTGCGTGCGCCGATGGCCTGGGCGCAGTCCTCGACGAGGACGACACCGGCGTCGGCCGCAAGGCGCCGGGCGCGGGGCACGTCCGCCGCCTTGCCGAACATGTGGACGAGGATGACGGCGCGGGTGCGCTCGGTGAACGCGGCCGGAAGCTGGTCGAGGTCCATCAGGAAGTCGTCGTCGCGGCAGTCCACGTACACCGGGGTGGCGCCGCGCCGGGCGACGGCCTGCGCGGTGGCGTGGAAGGAGTTGGCGACGGTGACGACCTCGTCGCCCGGGCCGATCCCGAGCGCGTCGAGGGCGAGGATCAGCGCGTCCGTACCGGAGTTGACGCCGACGGTGTGCGCGGCGCCCAGGTAGCCGGCCAGCCGCTCCTCGAACTCGGCGACCTCCTGGCCCAGCACATAGCCGCCGCGCAGCAGCAGCTCCTCGATCCGGGCCAGCAGCTCCCGCTCGCCGCCCTCGAACTGGGCGGGGTAGCGGTACTTGGGAACACGGAAATCTCTGGAGCCGCCCATCAGCGCTCGCCGCGGTCGTCGTGCCCGTCGTGCTCGTCGTGCTCGTCGTGCTCGTCCGCGATTCGGCCGTCACCGCGCCCGTAGTCGTCCTCCAGCCGGACGTTGTCGGAGCCGTCGTCGTAGGTGGAGACCTCGACCAGCACGATGTCGGTGACGCCCTCGACCCGGTGCACCGCTCCGGGGTCCACATGCGCCAGCGTCCCGGCGGGCATCGGCAGCTGCAGCGTCTCCCCGTCACGGGTCTCGCGGTAGTGCATCACCGCCTCGCCCTCCAGGATGAAGTAGCTCTCCCGCTTGTGCTCGTGGTATTGGAGGGAGGTGCGGTGGCCCGCCTTGATGCGGATGAACTTGAAGCCGTACGGGCCGTCCGGCTCCTCCTCGTGCAGCCAGCGCTCCTGGCCCCACAGTTTGACGACCTTCTTGGTGTCGGCGAACTCGATGACCCGTACGCCGGGGGCCACTTCGCGCGCCGCGCGTGCCTCGTGGGCGCCGGTGCCGCCCTCGGGCTCGCTGATGGCGGTGAAGCCGGCTTCGGTCGCGGGGCTGCCCATGTGCGGTCCTTCCATGAGGGTGGTGGTGCGTCAGGGTGGCAGGAGGGTTCGGGGTCAGCGCGAGGAGATGTGCACGGGCGCCTGGACGCCGCGGTCGCGGACGACGGGGAAGAACACCTCGGGCGGCCAGGTGAGCAGGTGCCAGACGCTGCCGGCGACCGAGCGGTTGTACGGCCAGTCGGCGGGGTCGGTCATGCCCCAGCGCGAGAACGCGGTCAGCAGTACCGGGTCGGCCGGCACCCAGTCGCCGTCCAGCTCGAACTCCACCCAGTGGTGCAGCGTGGTGAACGGCGGAGCGACCAGCAGCCCGGCCCCGTGCCGGGCCCGGATGCCGCGCCGCTCGGCCTCCCGCAGAAGCAGCCGGGCGGGGATCAGGCAGTTGGCCAGCCGGGTCTCACGGGAGAAGCCCTCGTCCTCGATGACCCCGTCGGGCAGTACGTACAGCTCCCAGTCGGCGACGAGGGACAGCAGGTCGGAGCGGTCCTCGTCGAACACCAGGCTGTTGGACGGCAGCTGGGCCCGTACGGTGAACACCCCTGGGGAGGTTTCCCGCAGGCTGCCGGGCTCGCTGTAGCGGCTCAGCCCGGGGATGGTGGTGAACGCGCACTCCCCGGTGTGGCCCTGCTCGGCACAGTCGGCACGCAGCTCCAGCTCGTGGATGTGCTGCTCGCCCTTACGGGCCACCTCGTCCATGGACTGGGCCTTGCGGGTGAGGGCCTGGAAGTAGGGCGAGGGCAGGTTCAGATAGGTGCTGATGTTGTGCAGGTCGGTGCGCTCGAAGCGCCGCTGGTCCCCCTCGCCCCGGTGCGGCAGTCCATGGTCGAGGAGGGCTTCGAGCAGCGCAGGACCGATGGCCCAGGTCTGCTCGGCGAAGGCGGCGTCCTTGGCGAACGTACGGTGCTCGTCGGGGACCCGCAGGATGCGGTCGACGGCTTCCTGAAGCGTGCCGGGTGCGTAGACGTCGGGCACGGGGGCGCTCACCGTACCGCCTCGGCGGTACGCGCGGCGGCCCGCACGTCGGCCGGCTCCGCTGCCTGGCCCGCAGTCTGCGCCACGGCCCGCAGCGCGGACTCGATACGTTCGGCCACGGCGTCCCGCAGCACCGCATCAAGCGGTGGCCTGCCGCGTGCGGAGAGGGCGAGCGCGGCCTCCTCGCGGATGCGCAGGCCCGCGTCGCTGCGGAAGACATAGTGGCCGGCGATGACGGCGCGCTCGACGTCGGTCGCGGTGGTCGGGTCCAGCATCCACTTGCGCCACTTGCCGCTGTCGTAGGCGAGCCGCAGGAAGTTCTCCTTGGCGCGGGTCAGCGCCATCTCGTCCAGGACGCGCAGCAGAGCGCGGGTCTCGGCGACGCCGTACTCCGGTGCGACGTTGAACGCGTCCACGCCGGCCCGCAGCAGCAGCGCCGTCTCCTCGGTGGTGAGGTAGTCGCAGTTGTGCGCCTTGAGCTGGACGCCTTCCTGGTGACAGGTGGCGGCCAGGGTGGAGACCTGGCGCAGCGTCTCGTCGCGGGCCTGCGGCTCGTGGAAGCGGCCGACGTTGCGCAGTTCGGCGACCTTGGTGCCGGTCTGTGCGACGACGTAGCGCGGCCGCGGCGCGCCGGCCGCCTCGATGCCTTCGAGTACGAGCCGGAGGGCGGCCTTGAACTCGTCGGGGTCGTTGGTGGAGACGTCCTGCGGTTCGAAGCCGATCTCGTACGCGACCTCGGCACCGCGCGCTGTGGCCTCCGCGTGGCAGCGCGCGTACAGCTCCACCAGCCGTGCCGCGGCGGTCTGCGCGGGGACGGGACCGGTGCCGGGGCGGCCCTCGGAGGTGTCGATGTGCAGCAGTCCGAATCCGGCGTCGAGGTCGGCGGTGAAGGAGCGGACGCACGAGTCCAGCGCGTCGGTGGGCTCGGTGATGTCGGCCTCGGCGGTGTGCATCCAGGGGCCGCCGTGGTCCCGGCACAGAAGCAGCAGCCCGTCCGGGTCGCGCTCCTTGACGTAGTCGGCGAACTCCTGGGTGGTCCAGCCCAGATAGCCGCCGCCGAACTCGGCGGCGTCCACCTGGCGGCGGCTGGGGATGAGCATGAGCGGGGTGCGGGTGCGCCGCGCGACGGCGAGGGCCGCGTCGACGGTACAGCGTGAGACCGGGCCGATGCCGACCACAGGTTCCATGGGTGTCTTCCCCTGTTTCTCGAGGGTTTGAGCGCTCAACGCGGCTGCTGGGGCTGCTGGGAACGGCACTGCGTGAACTTGGTCAGGTCGCCGATCTCGGCGTCCGGCGGCCAGGTGCACCAGGGGAACGTCTCGTAGGCTCCGGCCCCCGCGCCCTCGGCGTCGTACCAGTCGGTGGCGCGTGCATGGTGCAGGTGGACCATGCGGTCGCGGTACCGGTCGAGCCCGCCGTGCAGATCGGCCCGCCAGGTGAAGTCGTTGTCGGCACCGCCCCAGCCGGCGGTGAACCGCTCGTCGTAGCCGCCGATCCGGGTGAAGAGGCTCTCGCGCAGCCATACGCAGGCCCCGGGAGTACGGCGCAGGAAGACCCCACGCAGCGCATCCCTGTCCGTGGCCGAGCGCCCTTCCAGGCAGCGTTCGGTGACGGCCTGGTGGCTGGAGGCGGCGTCGAGATACAGCATGTCCTCGAACGGCCAGTGCGCCTGGGTGCCCGGCACCCGGAACCGCTCGACGGCACGCTCCACGAAACCGCGGTCGACGAGGATGTCGGCTTCCAGTACGCAGATCAGCTCGGCGGGACGGGCGCCGTGCACCACGCCCGCGTTGATGGTCCACGAGTAGTTGAACGGGCCGTCGTTCTCCGCGAACAGGTAGGTGTCGCACCAGGGCGCGTACACGCTTTCCCAGCGCGGCCGGGAGTCGGCCTCCACCACGACGACGCGGTAGCGGTCCCGCGGATGGCTCTGGTCGTTGAGCGCCTGCAGCACCGCGGCCAGATTGCGGGTGCGGTCCCCCTCCTCACCGCGCTCCCGGAACGGGATCACCAGTGCCGCGTCAACCGGCCCGGTCGGCTTGGCCGGAGGCCGCGAGGTACGCAGGATCTCCCCCGCGTCCGGCGTGCCGAGCCCGGCGGGCCGCTCGGTGCCGTGCTGCATCCGCAGCCGGGAGCGGGTCTCCGCGTCCCAGGCGAGGGCCGCGAGGCGCTCGGTCTCCGGCTCGTCGGCAGCGTGGGTGAGCCGGTCGTCCAGCAGCGCCGTCAGCCGGCGGCAGGCCGTGATGTCGGCGGGGTCCTTGCCGACGGTCTCGGCCAGGGTGCCGATGCGTGCGTCGGGCAGCGCGAGCACCGCTTCGGTGACCGCCCGGTGGGCGTCGCGGGACCAGACCCAGAAGCCGGGAGCCGCCGACTGCGCGAACGGGTCGGCGACGAGGGCCACGCTGCTGACGGCGGCATCCGCGAGGGTTGCGGGGTCCTGGTGCCTCCAGCTCATCTGGGCGGTCCTCTCAACAGGTGCGGAATCCGTGTCCGGCGACCGAGCCGAACGTGTCGTTGCGGCGCACTTCCCTCCGCCGCAACGGCGACGAGCCACGGCGGCGGGAGTCCGGCGGGCCTTCGACGGCCGCGACCAGGACGCCTCGCTGATCCTGCACTCCGCTTCGGAACGCCGACAGCCCCGTACGACCGCCCACACTGAGCTGGGCGAACGGGGCTGACCGATCGGGTAGCCCTGGTGGTCAGGGCATTGAGAACCGCCTGGTCGGGCAGGGTCGACCGATGCCCTGCCCGGCCAAGGCATTCCGGTTCCGCTCCGCCGCCGACCCCCGTGGCGGGCGGTTCAGTCGATGAGGCCCAGCTTGATCGCGGTGACCACGGCCGCGGTGCGGTTGGCAGCACCCAGCTTCAGCAGCACGCTGCTCACCAGCCGTTTGACGCCGTGCTCGGAGATCCGCAGATGGCGGGCGATCTGCTTGTTGCTGAGCCCGGCCACGAGGTGGGCGAGCACTTCGTGCTCGCGCGCCGTCAGCCGCACCGTGCGGGCCGGCAGCAGATGCGCGGACTCGCCTGCCTGGCTGAGCAGTTGGCGGCCCAGGCGCAGCGGCATCGGCATCTCGTCCGCGGCGAGCTGCCGCAGCGCCCGGTCCAGGGCCGCCGCGGTCAGCTCCTCCCGCAGCAGATAGCCGTCGGCCGGCAGCCGGGCGAGCGCCGAGTCGGACTGCGCGTCGGCGGGATCGAGGAGGACGAGGGTACGGAGCCCCTGCTGGCTGTGGCGCAATCTGTTGACGGAGCCGGGGGCGCTGTTGGAGCTGGAGAGGATGAGCACATGGAACCTGTTGTCGGCCAACGCCCGCTCGAGTACCGCGAGGTGTGAGAACTGTTCGGCGCGCTCGACGGTCGCCAGGCCGGGCAGCATTGCCTGGAGCCCGAGGCGGAGGAGTTCGGCCTCGACGTAGACGGCGACGGCCAGCCGGGCCTCGGTGCGATCGCTGGTATCCGGCTTTTCCTGGATCTCGGTCATGCGGTTCACCCAATCCCCGTGTGAGGCCACTTGCCGCACGCACGGTAGTGGTCTAGTCCTGATTGCCGCGAGCGATGATCCCGCAGACTCGGGCCCCAGGGAAGCGAGTTGACCGAGCGATCGCTGGTGTTCCGCTCCACCATTGTGACCCCTGTTGCCCACCCGCCCCACGCCGACCCCGCCCCGGCCCTCTTCCCGCCCTCACTCGTTCCCGGCCGAGCCCCGGGGCCGACGTCCCGCCCTCAACTCCTTGCCGGGCGCGTTGCGTTGACGTAGACCGGGCATAGAGGTGCGCGTAGTTCGCCATCCCGGTTGAGTCACCTGAGGATATGGGCGGCTTCGACCTGGTGGAGGTGGATGAGGATGTCGTAGGAGCGGCCGAGGGCGGTTGCCGGGTCGTCGGTCGACCAGTACAGGCCGTAGGAGCGGGTGGGGCGGGCTGCGGCGAGCCAGGTGCGGGCTGCTTGGGGCGCGGTGCGCAGGTCGATGCTGAAGTCGCGGTAGCGGACTTTGTCGAGGGTGTACTCGTTGTGCCCCTTCGGGGCCGGCGTGACGGTGTATTCCTTGGGCTGCTGGGCGGTGGGGTCGGGCAGGGCGTTGACGGTGCCCTTGTCGAAGGTCAGGCCGATGTTGACGTAGTCCGCGCCGAGTTGTTCGTGCAGGAAGGCGCCGGTGGGTTCCGGGAACTCGTCCGGGTTGTCGCTGGTGTAGGCGACGTGGCCGTTGTTGGAGGCGAGCAGGATGCGGCCGCCCTTGTGCCGCAGCCACCAGGCTGTGTTGGCGGCCATGACCCGGTCGCGGTAGCGCATACGCTCGGGGAACTGATCCTCGGGGAAGGCGTAGGCGGTGTAGCTCTGGGCGATGGCGGTGGCGTTCTGTACGGCCCAGGTGTGCGCCCGCTCGGCGTCGCGGTCGGCGGTGCGGGGGCGGCCGTGGTCGCGGAGCACTGCCAGGGCGGCGTCGGCCTGGTCGGACTCGGCTCGGCGTGCCGGGAGTTCTTTGGCCAACTGGCCGGCCATCCACGGCCCCGCCTGCGTCCCGGCCGCCGGCTTCAGCCCCGCGTAGTGGTTGCCGATGCGCTCGGCCAGGTCGGGGCGGTGCGCGGCGAGGTAGTCGGTGACGTGGCGGAAGGCGTCGCGTCCGGCGTAGCCGAGGTCGTTGCCCACGAACCGCAGCTGCGGCCGGTGGGGGTGGGTGATGTTGTAGCGGCGCATCCACCGGATCAGGTCGAGGTACTCCTGGGTGTTCCAGAAGACGTATTGGCCTTGGAACTCCCTCCGCATGATTTGCGCGGGATCGCCGATGCCGCGGGTGACGTAGGCGTCCAGGCGCAGGCCGGTGCTCCAACTCGCCTCCAGCACGAAGGTGGTGAAGCTCTTGGTGGTGACGAGATGGCGGAAGAGACGCTGCTTGAGCGTGAAGAACTCGTGGGCGCTGTGGCTGGCCTCGCCCAGGCCCACGACGTGTGCGTCGCCGACCATGCGGCCGAGCGCATCCAGGTCGCTCAGTGGCCGAGCGCCGCGATTCAGCGCGTCGACCGGCTCGGCGGCCGAGGAGGTCCTCGCTGTGATGGCGCCGGTGCCGAGGGCCGCCGGAGCGAGGACGGCGGCGGTCAGGCCGAGCAGACGGCGGCGGTTGACGGGGCGGGCGTGGCTCATGGCATCTCCCTCGAACGGTGAGTACGGCGCGACAGTAGTCAGGATTTGGGCGCTTGCGCAAGACGGCCGTCTTATTCGTTTGCCTCATGCTTACGCGCAATAGATCGGGTAGCGTTCTCGGCATGGGAAATCGCGAGGATCTACTGGCGGGGGCCAGGCGCTGCCTGGAGGAGAAGGGCTGGGCCCGGACCACGGTGCGCGACATCGTGACGGCCGCCGACGGCGTGAGCATGGCGGCCATCGGCTACCACTTCGGCTCCCGCGAGGCGCTCCTGAACGCCGCTCTCATCGAGGCGATCGACGAGTGGGGCACACGGCTCGGTCGCACGCTGGCCTCCTTCGGCGAAGCCGGAAGCAGTCCGGCCGCGCGCTATGAGGCGATGTGGGCCGCGATCATCAAGTCCTTCCAGGACGACCGGACGCTGTGGCTGGCCACGCTCGAAGCGCTGCTCCAGGCCGAACACTCCGACGATCTGCGCCGCTATCTGGCCGGCAGTCAGGCCCAGGGCCGCCAAGGTCTGGCTGCGCTGTTGCTCAGCGCACCCGAGGACGAGGTCGGCGATGCCGCCGCCCGCACCCTGGGCGCCGCGCAGATGGCCCTGTTCACCGGCCTGATGACACAGTGGCTCACCGATCCCGGCCAGGCTCCCGACGCCTCGGAAGTTGTCGCGGGCCTACGCGCCCTCACCGGCATCGTCGAGACACGCGAGTAGCCCGGACACCGCCCGATCCACCAGGCCGTCGGCACCGACGGGCGGCCCGGAATGTCGAGCGTCGGATGCCGGGGCGACAAGAGGGAACCGCGCTGGGCTCGCAGGCGCCGCCGGCTGACCGCCGAGGCCGGCGAGCACATCGGTAGCACCCTCGATGTGCTGCGGACGGTGCAGGAGCCGGTGCGTGGCGATCCCGGGCCTCGCCGACTTCATCAGCGTGCTCGCAGAGCAGACGGTCCGGTCGGCCGTAACACCTGGCAGCTATTGTGACGAGGCAATTCGAACGGCCGGAAGCGGAGGTGGGTCGTGTCGGACGAGGGGCGGCTCATCGGCGGGCGCTACCGGCTGACCGAGCAGATCGGCCGAGGCGGCATGGGCACGGTGTGGCGCGTCCAGGACGAGGTCCTGGGCCGCCAGGTCGCGCTGAAGCGGCTGCACTCGCAGCCGCAACTGTCCGACGCCGACCTCGCCACGCTCTACGAACGCATGCGCCGCGAGGCGCGCAGCGCCGCCTGCATCGTGCACCCCAACGTGGTCGTGGTCCACGACGTGGTGGACGACAGCGGTCAGCCCTGCATCGTCATGGAGTACGTTCCGGCGGTCACACTCGGCGATCTCCTCAAGGAGAAGGGCACCCTTCCGCCCGAGGAGGCGGCTCGCATCGGCCTCGGCATGGTCGCCGCGCTGCGGGCCGCGCACGCCGCCGGAGTGCTGCACCGCGACGTCAAGCCCGGCAATGTCATGCTCGGCGCCGAGGGACGGGTGGTGCTCACCGACTTCGGCATCGCCATGACCGCCGACGCCTCCACGCTGACCAAGACCGGCGAAACGGTCGGCTCCCTCCCTTACATGGCGCCGGAGCGGATACGCGGGCAGAAGCCCGGACCTGCCTCGGATCTGTGGGCGCTGGGCGCGACGCTGTACCAGGCGGTGGAGGGCCGGCCGCCGTTCCACCGGGACACCGCGATGGAGGTCGCGTACGCCATCGCCGTCGATCCGCTGGAGCCTGTGAAGCGCGCCGGACCGCTGGCACCGCTCATCGAATCGCTGCTGCTCAAGGATCCGGACCAGCGGCCGTCGGCGGAGCTGACCGAGCAGGCACTGCGGGCAGCCCGGTCCGGCGGATCGACCGAGGTGCTGCTTCAGGCAGCGCCCGCACAGACCGCGGGACCCGTCCGACCCGACGAGGGACCCGAACGGCGCCGAGGCCGCAAGAAGCGCCGCGTCGTCCTCACGGCCGTCGTCGCCGTTGCGGCCGCGGCTGCGGCCGTCACAGGCGCGATCCACGCGACATCCGATCGTGACACGGACGCCGGGAAAAGCCGCCCCAGCACCGCACCGTCTTACACACCACCCCCCGTGCCCAAGGGCTTCCACAAGGTCACCGAGAAGAAGTTCGACGCTTCCTTCCCCGTGCCGGACGGCTGGAAGGTCATCGATCGGACGAGCGATTCCGTCACCTACGGCGACAAGTCCCGCCGGGTCGGCATCACGCTCGGGATGGTGCACCCCGCAGGTTCGCACCCCGTGGCGCACTTCAAGGACATAGAAGCGAACACCAAGAAGAACTACTCCGTGTACCGCAGGCTGCGCATGCAGAAGACCACCTTCCGGGAACAGCCGGCCGCGATCTGGGAGTTCACCGTCCAGGGACGGGCCCGCACGTACCGCGCCATCGACCTGGGCTTCGGCCGCGCGGGCGGCCGCGAGTACGACCTCTACCTCTCGGCCCCCAACGCCCAGTGGGACACCCACCGCCCCGTTTTCGACACGTTCAGGGACGGGTTCGCCGTGACCGATCACTGACCTTCCTGCGGCGGGCCCGTTCGGTGCCTGCCGGCCAGGCGTACGACGAGGGGTCCAGGGACGGGCCTCCCGAGTCAGTCGTCAGCGTCAGGGAGACTCTAGGGTTCTCGCTTGTGACTGAACTTTCCTCGTATCACCGTGCGACAGCTGATGCCTACGATGCCGTCGCTGTCCTCTATGACGAGCTCGCCCGCAATGCACTCGACGGTGCTCCGCTGGATCGCGCGGTGCTCGCCGTGTTCGCCGAGACCGTGCGAGCCGCCGGCTCCGGGCCCGTCGCCGAGCTGGGATGCGGCCCTGGCCATGTCACTGCACACCTGCGGGATCTGGGGCTGGACGTCTTCGGCGTCGACCTGTCGCCCGCGATGATCGGTCTGGCCTGCGAGACATACCCGGACCTGCGGTTCGAGGTCGGCTCCATGGACGCCCTGGACCTGGCCGACGGCCAGCTGCAGGGCATCGTGTCCTGGTATTCGGTCATTCACATCCCACCGCAGGACGTGCCCGCGTACCTCGCCGAGTTCCGTCGGGTACTCGCGGCCGACGGAACTCTCCTGCTCGCCTTCTTCGAGTCGGAAGGTGAGCCGACCACAGCCTTCGACCACAAGGTGGCGACGGCCTACCGATGGCCGATCGACGATCTCGCGGGGCTGGCCGGTGAGGCCGGCTTCACCGAGGTCGGCCGGATGCTGCGTGAGCCCTTTGAGGGGGAACGGTTCCGCCGGGGGCATCTGCTGATGCGCACAGTCGCAGCGCAGTAGTCACATGATCCGCCGCCGGCCTGTGCCTGCGCCCTCAACGCTGTCAGAGCGTGCCGTCGAGCCAGAGGGCGTACTGTTCCCGCACGTACGAGCGGGGATCTCGCGGTGCGGCTCTACCCTCCGGTGCCGAACCGCCTGCGCGACTTGTTTCCGACTCCAGGACGCAGAGACGTGGAGATATGTGAGGGTGCTTCGTGCCCGGCGGTAGGGGGACATCAGGCCGGCCGCGCGGCGATCAGCAGGGCGTAGCCGAGGGTGCCGTCCGCGACGGCGGCGCGGGCGGCGTCGAGGACTGCGGGGGCCGCCGTCAGGTCGACGCCCGCTTCGGTGAGCCGGGCCGGGGCGGTGATGCGCAGCAGGTTCAGCCGTGCCTCGATCTGGTCGATCATCCGGAGCAGGGCCGCGTCGTGACGTTCGGTGGTCAGGATGCGCAGTCCCGCGGCGGCCAGGATGTCGGCGTACTCCGGCAGGGGGCGGGCGTCGGCGACGCAGGCGATCCGGGCTCCCAGACCGGTCAGCTCGGCGGGCAGCTGGTCGGGGGCGGCGGTGACGTCGGTGATACCGATCCGGCCGCCGGGCTTGAGGACGCGGGCGAACTCGGCGGCGGCTTGTGCCTTCCCGGGGAAGGTGCACAGGGCGCACTCGCACACCACCGCATCGAACACGCCCTCCGGGTAAGGCAGGCGCTCGGCATCGCCGGTGACGAACACAGCCCGCTCGGCAAGCCCCGCCGCGTGCGCGGCCCCTTGGGCGAGGGTGGTGTTGGCCGCCGCGTAGTCCACGCCGTCCACCCGCGCTCGGTAGGAGTCGGCGAGCAGGAGAGCGGTGGTGCCGCGGCCCGACGCCACGTCCAGGACGCGGCTGTTCTCGGCCAGTTGGAGTTTGTCGGCGAGACGGCGGGTCAGGGCGGTACCGCCGGGGTGGTAGGAGTCGCCGAGCAGGAGAGCGACGACGTCCTTGGTGTAGGCGTCGGCGCAGCAGGCTTTGACCTCGTCGCTGTTCATGACTGCTGTTCCTCCGTATCCGTGCGGGCGGTCTGCGAGCCGTACGGTGTCGGCGTGAGCCGGTCCACGAGCGGCAGCGCGTTGGGCACCACGTCCGCGACCGGCACGCCGGACATCCGGGCCCGTACCTGCTCGCGGTAGCCGACGGAGTTGTAGGCGCAGAACGGGATCAGACGTCCGTCCGGGGTGATCTCCTCGACGCAGCACTTCATCAGCTGTTTGACGTTGAGGGTGTACGGGTCCTGGAAGTCCTGCACCACGACCATGAACGCCTTGTCGTGCAGGTCCTTCACGGCCTGCGGCAGGTCGATACCGCAGCTCTCCCCGCAGTCCAGCGCCTCGGCGGTGGCGCGGAGTTTCTCCTCGGTGGTGGCGGTGCCCATGAACGCGGAGGCGGACCACAGCCTCTCCAGCGCCTCCCGGATGCCGCTGTCGGGCATGACCCGGTTGGTGACGTAGTCGAGGTGGTCCTCCACGTCGAGGAGGCGCGGGATGGGTACGACGGTGCGGTTGCCCGGCTCTCCGTCCACCAGCAGGTAGGTGATGGAGCGGCAGGTCGGGAAGCAGCAGGGGACGGGGAAGAAATCGCCCTTCTGGAACCAGCCCGGCAGCTGCTCATTGATCAGCTTGATCACGTCGGGGTTGGTGAGCCGGTTCAGCGGGTCGAAGGGGACGTGCCGGCCGGAGTGGGTGACGGGCTGGAAGGCCACCGAGCGGACAGCGGCATGGTCGACGCCGAACTCGACGATCGCGCCGAGTTCGTGTTCGTTCAGTCCACGCTCCACGGCCGCGACAAGGGTGACGGTCAGTCCGGCGTCGGCGCAGTTGTCCAACGCGCGCTGCTTGAAGGTCCGCAGGTCCCGCCCGCGGATCTCCCGGTGGGTTCGCTCCTCGAAGCCGTCGAACTGCAAGTAGATGTTCACCGACCTGCCGGGGGTCTGGTTGCGCTTGCCCAGCTCGGCGACGAAGTTCTGGTCGGTGGCAAGGCGGATGCCATTGGTGTTGAGGGTGACGTTCCTGATCGGACGGTCCAGGGCCAGGTCGATGAAGTCGAGGATGTGCTTGTGGATGGTGGGCTCACCGCCGGAGAACATCACCACCTCCGCCTCGCCCTCGCTCTCGACGAAGACGTCGAGCATCCGCGCGCACTGCTCGTGGGTGAGGGAGTAGCTTCCCGCCGGCTCTTCCCCCAGCCTTCGGCCGGGAGATGCCCCCAGGGAGCCGCCCCCGGGCTGGTGGCCGGAATCGGCGAAGCAGATCGGGCAGTCCAGGTTGCAGCCGGTGTTGACCTCGATGATGCCGAGGCAGGCGTGCTGCTTGTGCTCCGGGCACAGCCCGCAGTCGCTGGGGCAGCCATCCCGTACCTCTGTCTGGAAGGAGAGGGGGATGGTGCCGGGCTTGTTGTAGCGCGCCGAGGACAGGTATTCCTCGGCATCGCCGTAGACCAGGGCCTCGAACTCGCCATGCTCGGAGCAGCGTTTCCGCAGGTACACCTTGTCCTCGCGGATGTTGACCTGAGCATCGATCGGGGTCTTGCACAGCGGGCAGATCGACTTGGTGAACTCGACGAACACCTCGTCCCGGTCCACCTTGCGTCGTGGTGTCGGGGTTTGGGTCATGGGGGATTCCTCCACTCGGCAGTGGCCGGGTTCGCCGGCGGTGACCGGGATCGGCTCCCGGCCGGAAGGCGCCACGCCACGGGCGCTGGGGTGAACGGCGAGAACGTCGAGCGGGCAGGCGCCGCGACGCGTAGGCGACGGCTCCGCACGCGATTGCCACTACTCCGCGTTCTCGGGGCACCGCTCGTCGGCTTCGCGGGGCCCGGGTGGGGGCGGCGCCCGCTGAGAGACGCGCAGCAGCAGCCCGGCATAGAGCAGCATCAGCGCGTCCTGAACGAGGACGATCCAGCTCAGCGACTGGGTCAGATAGCTGCCGAAGCAGCCGCAGTTGTCCACTTCGAGCCCGCGGACGTACGCCTGCAATGCCAGCGCGCTCCACATGAGCGCCACCGCGGTGTACGCCCACACAGGCGTGCGGACCACCGAGCGGGGGCGGCCCAGGAACCAGCCCCCGCACACCAGTTCCCCGGTGATCAGGATGCCGGCGAGGGCCGCCGCCCCGGCACCGGTGACCAGCCCGTAGGCAGCGAGGATGCCCGGCATCTCGCCGAGCGAGGCGAGCTGACCGGCTGCCATCGCCGTGAGCACCGTGCCGAGTACGATCCGCAGCACCATGGGGCCGATGCTAGAAGCCGTGGCTGCCCGCGGGATGGAAGCGCGCTCACCGAAGGACCGACCGGCCGGTATGGGCTACCGGTGGTCGGCGCTGCGCTCGGCTTCGTCCTTGACCGAGGCGAGGGAGGCCGCGACGGTCCGCTCCCAGTGGGCGGCGACCGTCCGGCCCCAGCGGGCTCCGGCCCGCCACAGGTCCGTGCCCAGTTCTCCGTCGTACACCAGGCGCGTACCGGTCGGCTGCTCGGTCAGGACGAACGCTTCAGTCACGTGCGGCACCGGCCCTCGCACCAGCCGGAAGTCGACGCGTTCGGGCCGAGTGAAACGAACCGTCTCCACCGTCACGGCCCGGAACCGGCCGTCGGCCAGCGGCGTGACGTGCGCGGCCAGCACCATGTCGCTGCCCCGCTCAAGTACCTGTACCTTCTCCCGCATCGCCCGCGTCGTCCGCCCCAGATACGGCTGAGCGATCACATCGAACACGACCTCCCGGGGCGCGGCGATGTCGAGCGTCTGCGGGCCGAGGGGCCGCACCCGTCGCCCCAGCCCCACATCGAGCGGCAGTGCACCACTGACCAGCCCGGCATACCCGCCCGCGGCGACGGCTGCGACGGTGGCAGCGGAACCTGCGGCCCAGGCCGCGGCACGGGCCGGACGGATGGTCATGACGCGGCCTCCGGCTCACCCACGACCGTGATCCCCTGCCCGAAGGCGACAGGGTTGCCCTCGACGACCACGGTCAGGTCCGCTTCCGCGAGGACCGCGCCGTTCCCTACAGCCCGCACCATGATCTCGCCCCTTGTCGCAATGAAGACGTTCCGCCGACTGCCACGCTAGGCCCGGACCCGGCACCGGTTCGGTCAGCGCGCGCACGATTCTCCGTACTGAGCAGATCGGGAGTGCCGTACAAGCTGAGGTCGGCGAACTGCCGCACTCCGCATGGTGTGTCGCTGAGTTACGTGACGCCTGGACTCACTGTCACCGTCGACACGTACCGTGAATCACCTGGCAGGGCGCCTGCCCGACCGTCAGCCGACCAGAGGAGAGCGCATGCTGCGTGCCGTGTTCGTCCGCACCTTGAAGCCCGGCGTCACTGATGAGGAGTTCATCCAAGCCTGGCTTCCGCCTGGCCTGACCAAGGATTCCTATCCCTCAGGGGTGAGCATCAGCCACAGCATCACCGACGAACGGCAGATCATCTCGATCTTCGAGGTGGACGCCACCCGGCAGGACTTTCCTGAGGTGCTCGGCTCCCTGGTTCACCCGGATTCGGCCGCCCGACTGGCCGAGATCGTCGAGTCGACACAGCTGGAAGCCGTTTTCGAGGACACCGCGACCTTCGGGACACGACAACCGCTCGGTCCCGACGATCGGTAGACCTCAGCCGGCCGAGAGCCGTGCACCCCGGCCTGCGTTGTTCCACCGGGGCGTACGCATCGATGCCCGTGTCGTACAGCACGCGAAGGTGTTGGGACACGGCACTCGGTGTCGCCCTGAGCGTACCGAGCAGCGAGGCGAGAGCGGACGCGGCTTCCAGTACGAGCTACATCTGCGGCCATGTCGGTCTGATGGCCAGTTCCCAGTACTGCTCCAGGAGTTCGCAGAGGTCCGGGCGGACGACGGCCGGTTCGTGCAGGTCGAGGCTCGCTTGACTCGGCATCGATACTGGTCGGACAGGCCAGTTCGCGAATCAGACGGCAGCGATAGGCATATAGGGGCGTGACATGACGGCACAGGAATCCCCCTCCGCACCGGAACCCCCCTCCGCACCGACCCCCGGCGCAGCACCGCAGCCCGCCACCGGCCGGGCCGGTCCGGGGGCGCCCTACACCGACCCCACCCTGGGCATCCCTGTCGCCACCTCCTGGCGCGGCGAGCCCCGCAACAGGCTGGTGACCATCGGCGACTCCCTCACCCAGGGCTTCCAGAGCTGCGCGGCCTTCCAGACCCAGCTGTCGTATCCGGCGATCATCGCGCACGAGCTGGGCTGGGCCGAGCACTTCCGGTACCCCTCCTTCGACGGCTGCGGCGGGCTCCCGCTCAACCTGGAGATGCTGCTCCGCGACATCGAGGACCACTGCGGTCCGACGCTCGACTGGTGGGACACCCCCTCGGCGCTCTTCCGGGCTCGCCGCTTCATGGACAAGGTGGAGGACTACTGGGAGCGCGGCGGCGGCTGCACTCCGGTGACCAACACGGCCATCAACCACAACCTGGCCGTATTCAGCTGGGATCTGCGGGACGCGCTGGACAAGTCGGCGGACGTGTGCCGCAAGATGATCGACGCCCCGAGCGACAACCTGGTGCGGCAGGTGGTGGACAGCCCGGGTGAGCGCGCCGCGCTGCGCACCCTCCCCACCCGGCCCCCGGCCTCCGGCGCGCTCAGCCAGGTGGGTGCGGCAGCGGCACTGGGCGAGCAGACCGGCGGCGCCCGGCACGGCGAGGCCACCGAGGACGGCGAGCGGGAAGCGGACCCGGACCACGGCATCGAGACGCTGATCGTCTTCCTGGGCGCCAACAACGCGCTGTCTTCCGTCATCGAGCTCAAGGTCGCCTGGAGCGAGGAGGGCTACGACGATCTGCACGAGAAGGCGCGGTTCACGGTGTGGCGGCCCGAGCACTTCGCGGCCGAACTGGAGCAACTGGCCCACGCGGTCGGGCAGATCAAGGCCCGGCACGTGATCTGGTGCACCGTCCCGCACGTCACCATCGCCCCGATCGCGCGGGGAGTGCGCGGCAAGCAGGAACCCGGGTCGCGCTACTTCCCGTACTACACCCGCCCCTGGATCAGCGACAGCGACTTCGACGTGGAGCGCGATCCGCATCTGACCGGCGAGCAGGCGCGCGCGATAGACGCAGCGATAGACCAGTACAACGACGCCATGGCCGAGGCCGTGCGCACGGCGCGGCGCGCCGGGCGGGACTGGTATCTGCTGGACGCCGCGGGGCTGCTGGACCGGCTGGCCTGCCGCCGCTACTTCGAGGACGAGCGGGCGCGGCCCGACTGGTGGACGCCGTATCCGCTCCCCCGTGAGCTGGCCGCGCTCGACCCGGTGCCCAACTCGCGGTTCCTGCTGAGCGACGGCGACCGGCGCAGCGACGGCGGACTCTTCTCGCTGGACGGCGTCCATCCCACGACGGTCGCCTACGGCATCCTCGCCCAGGAGCTGATCGACGTGATGCGGCGGGCCGGGGTGGAGTTCCGTACGCCGTACGGGGGCCGGCCGCGCAGCGAAGCGGTGCGGGTCGACTTCACCCGGCTGGTACGCCGCGACACCCTCATCAACCGCCCGCCGAACAATGTCACCTCGGGTCTGCACTCCATCGGCTGGGCCGACGAGGCGCTGGACGTGCTGGCCCGGGCGCTGCGGTTCGGCCGCCGCCGAGGAAAGTAGGACGGCACGGGCTCAGCTCCCGTTCCCGTACCGCACCAGGGCCCAGGCCAGACACCCGAATGCGGCCGTGTTGCAGAGGGTGCGGAGCAGGTTCCACCGGTTCCACGCGCCCTCGAAGCGCTCGCGCAGCTCGGCCAGCCGTTCCGCGCTGTCCGGCAGGCCACCGGCGTCGAGCGCATCGTTCAGCGGGACGTTGAACGCCATGGTGATCACGAGGACGGCGAGGTACAGCACGGCCCCCGCCACGATCCACGGCACCGCACCCCTGCTGCCACCGCCCCACAGATGCAGCGAACCGGCGGCGACGATCAGCAGCAGCGAACCGGCGAACAGCAGCAGGAACCAGCCGTTCAGGATGGCCGTGTTGATGCGCTGCATCCCCTCCACGAACGACCTGTCCCCGGAGCGCCGCAGTCCCGGCATCACCGCACAGGCGAAGCCGTAGTAGACGCCCGCGCTCAACCCGGTCAGCAGTACGGCGCCCATCAGCGACAACCCTTGCAGCACTCGCACATCCGTCCCCTCTCTGTCGTGCCCGCTCCAGTCGGACGGCGGGCAGTACGTCCAGTCAACCGGGGACGGGCGCGGCACCCCATGGTCGAGGCGCTCAGCGGGATGTGCCGGCGTCGCACCCGCCACGCGTGGGATCAGTCGGTGAAAACCAGAAGATAACCGGCGCGCCGCTCAGGTTCGACAGTCGGATTTTGTCAAGGTCACTCTGCTTCATCTCGGGAGGCGGAGTCGTCCATGCCTGAATTGCCGGCACAGCGCACTGCACCATGCGGCAGCGAGCCTCGGGGGCTGATGACCGTCCTGCACCTCGCCCAGCCCGTCGAGGGCGGGGTGGCGCGCGTTGTCGCCGATCTCGCGGAGTCCCAGGTCGCCGCGGGGCTGCACGTCGTCGTGGCGTGCCCCGCGGGCGGCCGGCTGACACAAGCGGCGGCGGCAGCGGGTGCCCGCACTGTGCGCTGGTCCGCCGTCCGGGAGCCGGGGGCGTACCTCGCGGCCGAGGTGTACGGCGTACAGCGGCTGCTCCGTGCCGTACGCCCCGACCTGGTGCACGCGCACAGCGCCAAGGCCGGGCTCGCCGCACGGCTGGCGCTGCGCGGCAGGCTGCCCACCGTCCACCAGCCGCACGCCTGGTCCTTCGAGGCCGCCACGGGAGGCACCGCGCGGCTGGCCCGCGCCTGGGAGCGGTACGCGGCCCGGTGGGCGGACCGGGTGCTGTGTGTGAGCGAGGCCGAGCGGGAGGCCGGTGCAGCGGCCGGGGTGCGCGCCCGGTGGGCCGTGGTGCACAACGGGGTCGACACGGCGCGCTTCACCGCTCCCGACACGCGGCAGGCGGAGGGCGGCATGGCGCGGCACGCGGCGCTGCGGGAGCTGCCGCCGTCGGCGGTGCGGGTGGTGTGCGTCGGGCGGCTGTGCGAACAGAAGGGACAGCGCACTCTGTTGGCCGCCTGGTCGCGGGTGGCGGCCAGGGTCCCGGAGGCGCGGCTGGTGCTGGTCGGCGACGGCCCCGACCGGGAGGAGTTGCGCCGCGCTGCCCCGCCCGGGGTGGTCTTCGCGGGCGCGGCCGACGCGGTGTGCGACTGGTACGCGGCTGCCGACCTGGTGGTGCTGCCGTCGCGGTGGGAAGGCATGGCGCTGACCCCGCTGGAGGCGATGGCCTGCGGTCGCCCCGTGGTCGTCACCGACGTGGCCGGGTCCCGTGAGCTGCTGCCCCCCGGCCAGGAGACCAGCTGTCTGGTGCCGCCCGCCGACCCGGACGCGCTCGCGGACGCCGTGGTACGGCTCACGCTCGACCCCGGGCTGCGCGCCGAGTTGGCGCAGGCGGCCGGCGAGCACGTACGGGCCCGGTTCGACGTGCGCACCACGGCAGCCGCCGTGCTGGAGCTGTACCGGGAGGTGCTACGGCAACGGGGCGCGAC
The DNA here is from genome assembly GCF_052246355.1 of Streptomyces sp. 3N207. NCBI lineage: Bacteria > Bacillati > Actinomycetota > Actinomycetes > Kitasatosporales > Streptomycetaceae > Streptomyces > Streptomyces sp. 3N207. The sequence goes on from NZ_JBQQBV010000025.1 coordinate 102,208, forward strand.
GGTGGCTGTCCCGGTCGCGGAGTGGGCGGGTACGCGATGACCGCGGACAGCACCGACAGCGGCCAGGGCCCGCCGGGTGCGGCGACCGGCCCGGTGGACGCTGCTGTCGGGCGGCCGGTCCGCAGCGCGCCCGTCCTGCCCCGCCCGACCTCAGGCGCGGGTACCGAAGCAGCGGGGACCGACGTTCGTGAGCCGGCCGCGTACGGCAGGCGGTCGCCGACGCCTTCGGTACCGTCGGCGCGCGGACCTGTTGCGGCGCCGCCGCCCCGCGCCGCCACCCCACGCTGCCGCGGTGCGGCTCTGCCGCTGGCCGCCGCCGACGTGGCGGCGACCGCCGTCGCCGTGCTGAGCTGCGCGGGCCCGGACGTGGCACCGCAGCTGCTGGCCCCCACCTGTGCGAGCCTGGCCGCGCTGTGCGCGCGAGCGGGCCTCTACCGGCCGGGGCTCGATCCGCAGGCGCTGGCCGAACTCCCCGCGCTCAGCAGGCGCGTCGCCGTCGCCTGGTGCGTCGGGGTCACGGTGCTCGCGGCGTGCGGAGGCACCGGGGCGCTGAGCCTCACCACACTGCTGGCGGGTATCGCCGCGAACGCGGTACTGGTGTGCGCGGCCCGCGCCCTGGTGCACGGGGTGCGCCGCCACCGGAACCGCCGCAGACCGCGCGCCACGCTGGTCGTGGGGCGGGGAGAAACGGCACGGGCGGTGACCGCCGCGCTCGCCGAACGGCCTCGGTACGGACTGCGGCCCGTGGCGCTGGCGGACCCGGGTGGGTTCGGTACGGGGCACGAAGGGGCGACGGGTGACGCCGCCGGCCGGCCCCCGCTCCCCGTCGTCGCCACCCTGGAGGAGGTGTCGCGGGAGGTCGCTCGCGGCGCGGTGCAGGATGCCGTCTTCGTACGGTCGCCCTGGGACGACCCGCACACCGCGGCGCTGGCCCGGCTGCTGGGCGAGCGCGGAGTGACCGGCTGGCTGGTACGGCCCGGCTGCGCGCTGGGGGCACACGGCGGGCACGCCCTGCCGGGCAGCAGGCGGTCCGCCGAGCACCATCTGTGGGGGTTCTCCTACCACCGGCTGGCCCTGGGCTGCCCCCGGCCGCGCACCGGCCTGCGCAAACGACTGCTGGATCTCGCACTGAGCGTGCCCGCGCTGCTGTTGGCGACACCGGTGATGGCCGGCTGCGCGCTGGCGGTACGCGTACTCGACGGCCCGGACGTGCTCTTCCGGCAGGAGCGCATCGGTCGGGCCGGACGCCCGTTCACCCTGCTGAAGTTCCGTACCGTACGACCCGCCGACGAGCACGAGGCGGCGACCAGGTGGACCGTTGCCGGCGATGCGGGCACCAGCCGCGTCGGTCGGCTGCTGCGCCGTACCTCGCTCGACGAGCTGCCGCAGCTGTGGAACGTCCTCCGGGGCGATATGAGCCTGGTCGGGCCACGGCCGGAACGCCCCTATTTCGTCAAGCAGTTCAGCCGGCTCCACCCCGGCTACGCGCAGCGGCACCGCACCCCGGTCGGCCTCACCGGACTGGCGCAGATCCACGGGCTGCGCGGCGACACCTCCATCGCGGACCGGGCGCGGTTCGACAACCACTACATCGAGACCTGGTCGCTGTGGCAGGACATCCGCATCATCTGCCACACGGCGACCTCCTTCTTCCGCCTGGAGGGCCGGTGAGCGCGGCGACCGGCAGTGCGGCACTGCCGTCGCGGACCGGCGGAAGGACGCCGGTCGGCCGGTTGGCGCGGATCGGGCCGAGCGGACCGGCGGTGCCGGTCGTGGTGACGGTGCTGCTGCTGTGCGCCCCGGCGGACCGTACGAGTCCGGGCGCGCACAGCGGTATGACCCTCGCGGACATCTGCTCGGGCGTGCTGGTGGTCTGGTGCGCGCTGGGGCTGCTGCGGGACCGGGCCATCCGGCGTACGGCAGGCCGCTCTTCGCCCCGCGCGCTGACGCCGCTCGCCGCGCTGGTGCTGGGCGCGCCCGCCGCGGCGTTCGCCGTGACGACCATCGCCTCGGCCGACCCTGCGGCGAGCCTGCCCGGCTTCGTGCGCTACCTCCAGCTCTTCGTCCTGGTGCCCGGCGCGGTGCTGCTGTCGCTGCGGAATGCGCGGGACGCCCGGCTGGTGTGCGCGGCGGTGGTGCTGCTGGCACTGATCGAGGGCGCGGTCGGCGTGGTGCAGGCCCTCACCGGTACCGGTGCCTCCTACCAGGGCGAGAACGTCCGCGCGGTGGGCACCTTCGGCGCGCTGGACGTGATGGGCATGGCCACGGCCGTCTCGTACGGACTGGTGACGGCGCTGGCGTGCGGCCTCCACCCGCCGACGGGCGCCCCCCGGTGGCTGCGCCCTTGCGCGCTGGGCTGCGCCGCCGTACTCGTCGTCCCTCTCGCCCTCTCCTACAGCCGGGGCGCGTGGATCGCCACGGCCCTGGCGGCCCTGCTGCTGCTCGTGCTGCGCGGGGCCCGTACGACGGTGTGTGTGCTGGCCGCGGTGGTGGCCGCCGGTGTGGTGCTGGTGGGGGGCTTCGGGGTGGCCACCCAGGAGTTGACCCAACGGGCCCGGAGCATCACCGAGGTGTCCAACTCGCCGGACCGCTCGGTGACGGACCGGTACTCCCTGTGGGGTGCTGCCGTGGACATCTGGCGGCAGGCGCCCGCCACCGGAGTCGGCCCCAAGGGCTTTCCCGAACACCGCGACGCACACGCCGCGTTGGAGCTCTCCTCCGGCGGTGACGCAGCGGGTGCCGGAACGCCCTTCCAGCGCGAGCCGCTGCTGTCACCGCACAACATGTATCTGCTGGTGCTCAGCGAACAGGGTCTGGTGGGCACGGTGGCGCTTCTGGGCTCCTGGGGCGCACTGCTGGTGTGCTCCCTGCGGCGGCTGCGCGGCACCCGGCGCGACCCTCCGGCCTCCCGCGCTGCCGACTGCGGCGCGGTTGCCGCGGGTCTGCTGGTGTGGCAGGGCGTGGAATTCCTGTACGGAGACATCGGCGGCCCCTCGACCGTCCTCACCGCCCTGGTGCTGGGGCTGGCCACCTGGTGGGCGCTGTCGCCGGTGGTGGAACGGGACACGGACGGGAGCCCGTCCCCGGTGGTGGAACGGGACACGGACGGGAGCCCGCCGCCGGTGGTGGAGCCGGACACGGACGGGAGCCCCGCGCGATGACCGGCCCCCGTCCCGCTCCCGCCACGGAGGCCGACCCTCCGGTCGCCGGGCCCGTGGCAGCCGGCGGCGAGGAGTCGCCGCGGCTCGGGCGGTTCCTGGCCCGGGCAGCGGCCGTGACCGCGGGACTCACCGCAGCCGGATCGCTGTGCGGGCTGCTGCGGGACCAGGCCATCGCCCAGCTCTTCGGCGCGGATGCCGGCACCGACGCGTTCCTCGTCGCCTGGACCGTGCCCGAACTGGCCGCCACCCTGCTGATCGAGGACGCCATGGCGCTGGTTCTCGTGCCCGCCTTCAGCCTCGCCCTCTCCCGCAGGGCGGCCCGGGAGGCGGAGGCGCGGGGCAGGACGGCGGAGGAGACCGACCCCGTACGGGCGCTGGTGGCAGCCACCCTGACCCGGCTCGCGCTGCTGCTGGTCTGCGCCGCCGGGCTGCTGATGCTGGCCGCGCCGTATGCGGTACGGCTGCTCGCGCCGGGCCTGCCCGACACCGGCACCGCGGTGGACTGTCTGCGGCTGACGGCACTGACGGTGCTCACCTTCGGTCTCGCGGGGTATTTCAGTGCGGCGCTGCGGGCGCACCGGCACTTCGTGGCGCCTGCCGCGATCTACCTGGTCTACAACGCGGGCGTCATCGCGGTGATGTTCGCCGGGCACGGCCGGTGGGGCGTGCGGGCCGCGGCGCTGGGCGTCGCCGTCGGCGGAGCGCTGATGGTGCTCGTCCAGCTGCCCGCGTTCCTGCGCCGACTGCCCACCAGGGACGCCGCCCCCGGAAAGGCCGCCGCCCGGGCGGAGGGTGCCGCTCGGGACCGGTCCTGGCGAGCGGCGCGCGGGGGGCGGGAGCACTCACCTACCGGCGCGCTCGTCGGCATCGGGGTGCTGGCGCCGGTCGTCACGTTCACGGTGAGCCGGCAGGCGCAGGTGTTCTTCGAGCGCTTCATGGCGTCCTCGCTGCCCGCGGGCGCCATCTCGCACCTCAACTACGCGCAGAAGGTGGCCCAACTGCCGATGGTGCTCTCGCTGATGGTGTGCACCGTCACCTTCCCCGTCGTGGCGCGTGCCATGGCCGACGGCGACGCGGCCGCGGCCCGGCGGCGGGTGGAGCGGGATCTGACACTGGCGGGGATCGTGGTGCTGCTGGGCGCCGCGTACGTGATGGCCTGCGCGCCGCAGCTCGTCGGCCTGCTCTTCGAACGCGGTGCCTTCGACACGCGGGACACCGCCGCGACCGCCGCGGTGATGCGGGTCTACAGCTGCGGGCTGCTGGGGCACAGCATGGTCGGCGCCCTGGTGCGCCCGTTCTTCTCCGGCAGCCGTCCGCCCTGGTACCCGGCCGCCGCGATGGCTGCCGGGCTCGCCGTGACCGTGGGCACCGGGGTTGCGGCGGCGGGCAGTTGGGGGGTCCTGGGCATCGCGGCGGCCAACGCGCTGGGCATCACCGTCACCGCGGCGCTGCTGCTGCACGGGCTCGGCGCCCGGGTGGTGGCCGTCGACGTACCGCGGGTGGCGGCCGGGCTGCTGCGGCTGCTGGTGGCCACCGGCACGGCTGCCACCGCGGGCTGGGCCGCCGCCGCGCTCTTCTCGGCCCCTCTCGCCGGGGCCGTCGCGGGCGGGGCGGTCGTGCCGGCCGTCTTCCTGGCAGTCGGGCTGCTGGTGGGAGCGCCGGAGCTGCCGCAGCTGCTCGCCGCCGTCAACCGAACGATCACCGCCGTCGAACGGAGGGTCACTCATGGCCGCTGACACCCGTGTCCGAACTCCCTGGCTGCTGATGTACCACTCGGTCGCCGAGTGCGCCGACGACCCGTACCGCATCACCGTCTCGCCCGCGCGGCTGGAGCGGCAGCTGCGCTGGCTGCGGGACCGGGGGCTGAGAGGGGTGGGTGTGGGGCAGTTGCTGCGGGCCCGCGCGGCGGGGCGGGGCGGCGGGCTGGTGGGGCTCACCTTCGACGACGGTTACGCCGACTTCCTGACCGCTGCCCTGCCGCTGCTGCGCAGGTACGAGTGCTCTGCGACCGTGTTCGTGCTGCCGGGGCGGCTCGGCGACGACAACGTCTGGGACGAACTGGGCCCGCGCAAGCCGCTGCTGGACGCCGACGGCATCCGGGCGGTGGCCGCAGCCGGTATCGAGGTCGGCTCGCACGGGCTGGCCCACACCGACCTGACCACGGCCGACGACGCCACCCTGGAGAGCGAGACGGCGCACAGCCGCAGCCTGCTGGTGGAGCTGACCGGGACGGCGCCGGCCGGGTTCTGCTATCCGTACGGGACGCTCGACAGCCGCGCCGTCGGGGCAGTGCGCGCTGCTGGTTACCACTACGCGTGCGCCATCGATCCGGGCCCGCTCACCGGGATGTACGCACTGCCGCGTGCCCACATCGATGCCCGGGACACCTCCGTACGGCTGTATCTGAAGAAGGTGCTGCACCCGCTGCGCCGCAGGCCGCTGCCCGCCGCACCGGCGCCCGCCGCGGCGGTCCCCCGGGACGGTGTACGCCGATGAGGGTGCTGCACATCATCACCGGGCTGGGTGTCGGCGGCGCGGAGGAGCAACTGCGGCTGCTGCTACGCCACTTGCCGGCGCACTCCGTGCACAGCGAGGTCGTCACCCTCACCGCACCGGGCACCGTCGCGGAGGGCATCCGCGCCGACGGCACCCGAGTGACCCACCTGGGTATGACGGGCAACCGCGAGCTGGCGGCGCTGCCCCGGCTGGTGCGGCTGGTGCGCTCGGGCGGCTACGACCTGGTGCACACCCATCTGTACCGGGCCTGTGTGTACGGCAGGATCGCGGCGCGGCTGGCCGGGGTGCGCACAGTGGTGGCCACCGAGCACTCGCTGGGCGACAGCATGCTGGAGGGCCGCCCCCTCACCCCCGCGGTCCGCGCCCTCTATCTGGCCACCGAACGGCTCGGCAGCACCACCGTCGCCGTCTCCGGCACCGTCGCCGGACGGCTGCGCCGCTGGGGAGTACCCGCGGCACGGCTGTGCACGGTGCCCAACGGCGTCGACGCGGCCCGCTTCCGTTTCGACGCCTCCGTACGCGCCGCCGTGCGGCGGCAACTGGGCCTGCCCTCTGGCGCTTTCGTGGTGGCCGGGGTCGGCCGGCTGGTGCCGGGCAAGCGCTTCGGCGCTCTGGTGGACGCCGTGGCCGAGGTGCCCGGCGCGCGGCTGCTGTTGGCCGGTGACGGCCCGGAGCGCCCGGCCCTGCGCGCCCGCGCCGAGGCGCTGGGCGTCGCGGACCGGGTACTGCTGCTGGGCGAGTGCGCGGGAGGACTCGGTGCTCAGCCGGCGCCTGGCGGCCCGGCGCCCGATGTGCCCGGGGTGCTGGCGGCCGCGGACGTGTTCGTGTCGCCGTCCGCGGAGGAGTCCTTCGGGCTGGCGGTGGTCGAAGCGCTCGCCGCCGGGCTGCCCGTGCTGTACGCCGCATGTCCGGCGGTCGCGGACCTGCCCGGCGAACAGGCACCGGGCGCCCGTGAGTTCCCGTCCTCGCACGAAGGTCTGGCCGACGCGCTGCGGGCGGCACGGGCCGCCGGACCGGTGCGGCTGCCGGTACCCCCGGCGGTCCGCCACTACGACATCGCGCACTGCGCGGAGCGCCTGGTGCGGGTCTACCGCACCGCCCTCGGCACCAGCTCGCGCGGCAAGGCCGTACCCACCACCGGACGGCGCGCCCCCTCCCGGGTGCCGTCGCCCCTCCCCCATCACAGCCCCCTGACAACGAGGTGAGTTCCATGTCCAAGGCCGCACCGGGAAAGGCCGCACCGGGAAAGGCGGCACCGGCCTTCGAGAGCGCGCCGGAAGAGGCCGTCGCCGGCACAGCGAGAGCTCCTGCGGAAACGCCGACGGCACCGCGCCGGCGCGGGCCACGCCGGGTGCCCGGGTGGTGGCCGCTGCCGGCGTGCGTGGCGCTGGGCGTGCTGGGCGGGGCGGTGTACGCGGCCGTCGCGGAACCGCGCTACGAGGCCACCAGCTATGTGCTCGTCTCCCCCGGCGCGCACGCGGAGGCGGCGTCGGCCCTGGGCTATGCGCAGGCGTACGGGAAGATCGCCACGGACGCCCTCGTGCTGGACGCCGCGGAGGCCGCCTCCGGGCTGCCACGCGGCACGCTGCGGTCCCAAGTGCGTGCCGGGGCCTCGCCCGACGCACCGATGGTGCGGATCACCGGCAGCGCGCCTCGGCCGGACAGGGCGGCCGACTACGCCGACGCCGTGGCCCGCTCCCTCACCGGCACGGCGCACAGGTCGGCCGACAGGACCGGTGTCCGGCTGACCGCCGTCGCGCACGCGGCGCCGCCCGCCGGGCCGGTCTCCCCGTCGATGCCGATCGCCGTGTCGGTGGGGGCGAGTGCGGGCGGACTGCTCGGCGGGCTGGCGCTCCTGGCCCGCCCGCAGCGGCGCGGACCGGCCGGCACCGCCACGGTGCCGGGGCCCGCCGCCGGTGATGTCGCCGGGTCGGCGGACGAGACCGGCGCACCGGCCCGGCCGGCAACGGAGTTGGAGGGTGCCCGATGACGTCCCCGCTACGGCCGCCCACCCGCCGCAGGCTTGCCGGTCCCGTGCTCTCGCCGTGGCGCGGCGGGCAGGGGGACGCCTCCGGGCAGCCGCCGGTCCGGCTGACGGCGACGCTGTGCCGGGCCGAGGAGCAGTTCGCCGCGCTGGCCGCCGACTGGGACGGGCTGCGTGCCCGTAACCGTTCGGCGACCCCGTTCCAGAGCCACGCCTGGCTGTGGTCGTGGTGGCGGTCGTACGGGCGCCGCGGCAGGCTGCGCGTCGTCCTGGTCCGGGAGAACGGCCGGCTGGTCGCCGCCGCTCCGCTGATGCTCGTGCACCGGCCGCTGCCCGCGCTGGTCACTCTCGGCGGCACCATCTCCGACTACCAGGACGTGCTGCTGGACGACAGCTGTCCCCGAGCGGCCGGGGCGCTCGCGCGCGCCCTCTATGCGGCCACCCGCAGCGCCGTGCTCGATCTGCGTGAGGTGCGTCCCGGTGGCGCCGCCGAGCGGCTGTACGCGGCCTGGCCGGGGGTCAGCAGGTGTCTTGCCGACTCGGCCTGTCTGGAACTGCCCGGCATCCCGATGGTGGAGATGCTGCGCCGGCTGCCACCGGCCGGCGCCAAACGCACCCGCCGCAAGCTGCGCCGTATCGAGGAACTCGGGATCGAGGCGCACGAGGTGACAGGAGAGCGGGTGCCCGACGCGGTGCGCACCATGCTGCGGCTGCACGAGCGGCAGTGGCGCGGCAGGGGTGTCACGCCGGAGCATCTGCGGTCCCGTTTCGGGGCGCATCTGGTGCGCTCCGTCGAGGCGTTGGTGGCCGGCGGGGACGCCGCGGTGACCGAGTACCGGATCGGCGGCCTGGTCGCCGCCTGCGATGTCGCCTTCACCTCGCCGGACCTGGTGTGCGGCTATCTGTTCGGCGCCGATCCGCGGCTGCGCGAGCAGCGGGTGGACATCGCGACCATGCTGCTGCGGCACGATGCCCAGTACGCGGCCGCCACCGGCCGGGGCACGCTGAGCCTGCTGCGCGGCACCGAGCCGTACAAGCTGCGGTGGCGCCCGGTGACCGTGGTCAACCGCCGCTATCTGCTGGCCCGTCGGGAGCTGGCGCCCGCGCTGGAGCTGCTCGCCGCGCAGGTGGCGGCACGCGAACTGGCGGCCGGTGCGCTGCGGAAGCGGCCTGCTGCCGCCAGGGTCCGCGCTCTGCTGGGCCGCCGGTGACGGCGGCACAGCAGCCAGGCCCGCTCCGGCGTGTTCCGGCAAGGGCGTGCCCCTGTCCGTCGACCGCGGACTGCGGGTCCTCCCCCAGGCTCTTCGAGCAGGGAGCTACCCCCATGGCTTGGCGCGCAGTTCCCCGCGCCGGGCATGCGAGATCCGCGGGGCAAGCCCTAATCCGCCAGGGCGCCCAGCCAGTCGAGGCGTACGCAGTAGTCGCCGATGCCGAAGCACCGCTCCCACCACGGCTGTGGCTCCGGCTGCGGTCGCGGACGGGCGATCAGCGCCGCGCGGTAGATCGCGGAGGAGACCACATTCCGGCGGCACTGCCACACGCCGTGCGGGCAGTAGTCGCTGATCGTCTGGTAGAGCGGCCGGTACCGGTCCATCCAGGCCAGCATCCGGCGGACGTACTCGGCGTTGTCCCCGTTGCGGAAGAGTCCCCACTCCGGGTACGAGACGGGCTTTCCGTGCCGCGCCGCGAAGTCGACGTGCGCCTGGAGTCCGTACGGTTCGCGTACCTGCTCCTCGAAGGACATGCCCTCGGGCTGGTCGTAGGCGTCCATGCCGAGTACGTCGACCACGTCGTCGCCCGGGTAGCAGCGGGTCCAGGGGATCGCGTCCCGGCCGCGGCTGGGGGCGAAGTCGAAGCGGAACCGCTGGCCCGGCACGGAGCGCATGGTGGCGACGATCCGGCGCCAGTACGCCTTCCAGGCCGCCGGGTCGGGACCGCAGCGGTGCGTGTAGGTGGTGCCGTTCATCTCCCAGCCCAGTACGAGGACGGTGTCCGCGAGCCGCTGCCGTACCAGCCGCTCGGCCAGCGTGCGGTAGTGGGCGTCGAAGTGTCCGGCCGCGCCCTCGCGCAGCAGTGTGCGCACCCGCTCGTCGGACAGTCCGGCCTCGTTGTGGTCCGCCATGGGCACGTTCAGCACCAGCAGCCGGCCGGGTTCCTCGTGCCGCCAGCGCGCCCACGGTGCCAGGAGGCGGGGCCGGCCCTCGATCTCGGACCACAGGCGGCCGGGCAGGTAGGTGTGCCCGGCGCGCAGCCGGGTGCCGCCCAGCCAGCGCTCCATGCCCCGGACCCGGCGCACCCCCTCGGGGCCGGAGCCGAGGAACGCGCCCACCAGCGGGTCGGCGGAGGACACCGGAGCGGAGGGGGAGCCGGAGGGTTCGGCCCGGGGCGTGGCGGCCGACGCGGGGGTGCGGGCGGGGCGCTCGCCCGGTACGGAGCCGGGTCCCGGCCGGCCGCTCGGCGGCACGGTGCAGGAGGCCAGCAGCCCGGCGATGACGGCTCCACCGCACAGGACCGCCCTGATCCGCTCGCGTCTGTGGGTGCGCATGGCTCCTCCTGGTCGCCCTCGGGCCGTTGTCGGCGCCGGGCCGATGTCCACGCCCCGGGCCGTTGTCCGGTGGTCCGCCGGTCCGCGTTCCTG
>NZ_JBQQBV010000026.1:0-109997 GCF_052246355.1 Streptomyces sp. 3N207
GGGGGGGGAGGGGGTGTGGGGTGTCCCTTGGGTCCCCCCCCCACCGCACCGGGTTATCGGTGGGAGAAGTTGAGCGGGCGGCCCAGAGTTCGAGCTACTGGATGTGAGGGAATGGAAAGCGGACTGGTCGATGAAGTATCCACCGTTGACGCAAGGACAAGCACGCCGAGACCGGGCGGGGATACGCCGCGCCTACGGGAGAATTCTCCACTTTCCCGCCCGCTGCGACGAGTGATCGACATCGCCGCCACGCTGTGCGTGGCCACATGCCTCATTCATCTGCTTTTCGTCTTTCTGCACGTGGCACCACCCAGCACCATTTCGAAACGTTTCCAGGATCGGATCAACGCATGGATCTTCCCTTTGTTCGAGCAGAACTGGAAGCTCTTCGCCCCGAACCCGGAATCTTTTAATCAGAAGATCTCGGTGAGAACCATGCATACTACGGAAAACGGCACCCGTCAGGTCAGTGGCTGGTTCGATCTGTCTGCCGTGGATGATGCAGCAGTCCGGCACAGTGTCTTTCCGAGCCACACTGCGCAGAACACCCTGCGCAGGGCTTGGTCTTCTTATCTCGAGACACACGGCGGGGACGACCAGCCCCATTCGGATCGGTCCCGAATGATGCAGGAGTACCTGAGCAACATCGCGGCGGATCGGGTCGCTGCGCATCGGCGGGGCCCTTTCGAGAGCGTTCAGCTGCGTGTGCGTACCCGTCCGATCGCCGCGTCGTCAGCCGAAGGGAATTCTCAGCACACGGCACCCCCTCGTGGAGAGGTCCGGCATCTGCCGTGGTGGGAGGTGACCCCCCGTGCGAACTGAGCGCCCGAATCCCCCGAGCTCGCCCCGTGGGCGGCAGACCACCGCGCAGCTCGCCGGTACCGCGAGGAAACGAACGTTCGACACTCTGAGGTCCTGTCGTGTCGCCCTCACCGAGCAGGTCGGTTACCTGTACGCCGCGGCGGTGCTGCGCATCGGCTATGGGTTCCTCTACCTCGTCTTCCTCCTGCGGGAGTTCCCGCACCGTGACGAGATCTGGGGCCCCGGTTCGCCGTGGACACCTGCCCTCGCCAACGAGTTGTTCGTGCAGACCGGCTGGTCCAGCATCCTCACTCTGTCCCCGGGGCGCCTGTACTTCGAGACCTGCTACACCTTGGGCATCGTCACCTCCCTGCTCTTCATGCTGGGCTGGCGAGCAAGGGCCGTCTCCGTCGCCTTCGCGGTCATCGTGGCCTCGTTCCACGCACGGACCATCTTCATGACGGACGGGGGAGACAACCTGATCCTTCTCATGTCCCTCTACCTCTGCCTCACCGCATGCGGACGCCGGTGGTCCCTCGACGCGCGCAGGCGCCGGCTCCATTCCAGTGCGGCGGGTGCAGGGCTTCCGGCACCCACGGAGATCTCCAGCTTCCGGCTCCAGTTCGGGACCACGCGGCGATACCTGGTGACGCTCATCCACAACTGCGGAATGCTGGTCATCGCGGCCCAGGTCTGTCTCCTCTACGGGGCCGCGGGGCTCTACAAGGTGCAGGGCAGCTTCTGGGGTGACGGAACTGCCCTGCACTACGCACTCAACCTTGACCTGTTCCGGCCATGGCCCGCCCTGTCGCAGATGGTCGACCGTCAGACGATCTTCATCGCTGTCGCCGGATATTTGACGGTGCTGCTTCAAGTGGCTTTCCCCTGCCTGTTGTTCAGCAGACTGAAGTACGCCCTCCTCCCGATGCTCCTCGGCATGCACGTGGGGATCGCGGTACTTATGGGACTCCCGTATTTCTCCGCCGCCATGATCGTCGCCGACGCCGTATTCCTCCCCGACCGCTTCTACACCTCCGTGGCGCGCTTCCTGCGGCGGAAGGGAGGCCGGGAGGCCGACGGAAGGCCGGGAGCTGCCACCCCGGCGAAGAGTTCACTCCTGCCCTCGCAGCCTCGATCAGCGGACATGGGACAGAAACCACTGGGCCCCACTGGAACAGATCGCCGGTTCGCGACCGGTTCCGCGCCGCCTCCGTAACCCCTTCGGAGGCTCTGGATCGCCCCGCACCCCCTACGAGGACACGGCGTCGGCCTCGCACTCATGGAAGAAGCCCACCGGCCTCACAATCGCCGTGACCGTGGTCCACGGCTGGTCCACACACCCTGATCAAAGTCGAGACACCAGCGCACAGGGTGAGACACCCGCACAGCGAAGGGGCACCACCTGCACGGTGGTGCCCCTTCGTGAGCTGGGCCTTCATTCAGGCTGCGGAGGCGGTGGGATTTGAACCCACGGAGGTGTTGCCACCTCTACGGTTTTCAAGACCGCTCCCTTCGGCCGCTCGGGCACGCCTCCCCGCGTCGTTCGAGGACGACGCGGGGACAGCCTAGCGCGTGGTCAGTCGTCGCCCTTGCGGGAGCCGAGGGTCAGCTCGACGGTCTTCTCCTTGCCGTCGCGCTCGTAGGTGAGCTTGACCTTTTCGCCCGGCTGGTGGGTCCAGATGGTGCCGATGAGGGTGGGGCCGCTGTCGATCAACGTGTCGTCGAGCTTGGTGATGACATCGCCGGGCTTGAGGCCCGCCTTGTCGGCCGGACCGCCCGGGGTGACCGGGTCGGCACCGCCCTCGCCGGTGTTGGAGATGGTGGCGCCCTTGCCGCCGCCGCCCAGCTCGACGGTCGCGCCGATCACCGGGTAGACGGGGCGGCCGGTCTTTATCAGCTGCTCCGCCACGCGCTTGGCCTGGTTGGAGGGGATCGCGAAGCCCAGGCCGACGCTGCCCGACTGGCCGCCTTCCGGACCGCCACCGCCACCGCCACCGCCCGGCTGGATCGCCGAGTTGACGCCGACGACCGCGCCCTGGGCGTTCAGCAGCGGGCCGCCCGAGTTGCCGGGGTTGATCGAGGCGTCGGTCTGGAGCGCGCTCATGTATGACGCCTGGCTGCCTTGGCCGTCGCTGGAGGCCACCGGGCGGTTCTTCGCGCTGACGATGCCGGTGGTGACCGTGCCCGAGAGGCCGAACGGAGCGCCGATCGCGATGGTCGCGTCGCCGACCGCCACATCGTTGGAGTCGGCGATCGGAAGCGGCTGCAGCGTCCGGTCGCCGAGGCCGCTCAGCTTGAGCACGGCGACGTCGTAGCCCTGTGCCTTGCCGACGACCTGCGCGTCGTACTTCTTGCCGTCGGAGAACGTCGCCGTCAGCTTGCCGCCCTGCGCACCGTTGGCCACCACGTGGTTGTTGGTGACGATGTGGCCTTCCTTGTCGAAGACGAACCCGGTACCGGTCCCCTCTTCGCCGCCTCCGGAAGACCGGATGGTCACGACGCTCGGAAGCGCCTTGTCGGCTATGCCTGCCACCGACTTGGGGGAGCGGTTGAGCTTCTTCGGGTCCGCGGAGGAGCTGATCGTGGTGGTGTCGCCGTTCGCGTTGCGGTCGGCCGCCCAGAAGCCGATCCCGCCGCCGATGCCGCCGGCGACGAGCGCGGCGACGAGGACGCCGACGAGCAGCCCGCCGCGCCGCTTCCGGCCGCCCGGCTCCGGACCGAGCGGGTCCGAGGGCATCGCCCAGGGATCGTGCGGCGGCATCCCGCCACCGCCCGGGCCGCCGGGAGCGCCGCCCCCGCCGCCGTACGGGGGCGGAGGCGGCGGCGTCTGACCGCCCGCACCGCCCTGGCCCCAGCCTCCGGACTGCCCTGCGCCACCGTCATCGGAGCCCGGACCCGAGCCCGTGCCCGCGCCCGGTCCGCCGCCTGACACGGAGGGGGCTGCCGGGGCGGACGGCGGCTGCTGCGGTACGGGGGCCGTCGGCCCGTCGCCCGCGCCCTCCGGCATCCTCGGCGCCGCGTCGCCGTCCACCTGCGCCGACTGCACCAGCGTGTCCCCCGCGGACTCCTGCGCCGATACGACCGTGTCCTGGACGTCCGGACCGTTCTGCGTACGGTCCATGGCGGTGGCGGTGTCCGCGGCAGCCGCAGCAGCGGCGGAGGCCGGACCGGAAGCGGAAGAGTCGGGGGAGGGCAGCGAGAAGTCGCCGTCCTCGCGGCTCGTCGGGGCGCCGGTGGACGGGGCCTGGGCCGGCGCCGGGGGCGTGGGACCCGGCCCCGCCGCAGGCGTCACGGCAGCGCCCTCGTTCTCGGTGCTCACAACTCACTCCTCATCAGGTACACGACATCGCCGGGCTGGGTGTGTTCACGTACGCGGGTATCCGTGGACAGCTTTTCCCATCGCACGTCAGACGGACGTAAGCCGTCGCTGAGCGTCCGCTGGCCTTCTTTACAACAGGCCAACACCGGACAGAACGCCCGGCTTTCCCGGCCGCCACCGCACCCTCAGCCGCCACCGTCGACGGCGTACGGACCGACAGCGGGGCGGCGTCACCCACACGACCCACCGCTCGCACACGCGTACTCCGTGATCACAGCAACCAGCCTAGGCGCGCCGGACCCGAACCGCCCCTCGGCGACCTCGGCCACCGCACGGAGGCCGACTTCCACCGGAAGCACTCCGTAGAGCCCTGCACAGCGTGCACACCCGGCCCGGTGGCACGATAACCCGGTGAGCAACGAGATCGCCGGGCCGCGCCACCGTCCCGGCCGCCACCCGTCCGTCATCGCCCACCGCGGTGCCTCCATGGCGGCCCCCGAGCACACGCTGGCGGCCTACCGCCGCGCCATCGAGGAAGGCGCCGACGGGCTGGAGTGCGACGTACGGCTCACCGCGGACGGACATCTCGTCTGCGTCCATGACCGCAGGGTCAACCGCGTCTCCAACGGACGTGGTGCCGTCTCGGCGCTGGAGCTGGCCGAACTGGCCGCGCTCGACTTCGGCTCGTGGAAGGGCCGGCACGCCGACCCCTACGAGTCACCGGACACCGCGCTGGACACCGACGAGACCGACGGCCGCGCCGCGACGCCGGGACGTGTCGGCGCCTCGGGGCCGGTCGGCGCCATGGAGCCGGCCGGCGCCGCTGGGCCTGCCGGGAGGCCGCAGCGCAGCTCCGGAACCTCCGTACGTCCCGGTACGGCGGACCCCGAGCGCACCTCCGTCCTCACCCTCGACCGCCTGCTCACCCTCGTCGCCGAAGCGCCCCGCCCGGTCGAGCTGGCCATCGAGACCAAGCACCCCACACGCTGGGCCGGCCAGGTCGAGGAGCGGCTGCTGGAGCTCATGGACCGGCACCGGCTCGGCACACCCGTACGCATCATGAGCTTCTCCGCGCGCTCCCTGCAGCGCATCCGCGTGGCGGCGCCGCAGATACCGACGGTCTTTCTGATGCAGTTCCTGCTCCCCCGCCACCGGGACGGCCGGCTGCCGCACGGTGTGCGTATCGCCGGTCCGAGCATCCGCATCCTGCGTGCCCACCCGGAGTACGTGGCACGGGCACAGCGTGCGGGCAACGAGGTGCATGTGTGGACGGTCGACGAACCCGAGGACGTCGAGCTGTGCGTACGGCTCGGCGTCGACGCGATCATCACCAACCGCCCCCGCCAGGTCCGCGCCCAACTCGGGCGCGGGCGGGCCGGTTGAGAAGCGAGAGGGCCCGGCGGACGGAGTGCACCGGCGCACTCGGCGCTTATTGCAGACACGCGAGTGCGTCAAGAGAAGAAGAGTGGCCGGTTTCCGCCGCACTCAACTGGGGCATTCATCCCGATGGCGTGGGGCAAAGGAGGTCTCGGGGGTGGCGTTGGTGGTGGCACAGGAGGTGCCTACTTCGTCGACCATGGCCGTGCCCCATGGTCCGTCGGGTGTACGAGTCGCACGGCGCAGGATGCGCGAGGAGCTTCGCGCATGTGGCGCGCCCGACACGGTGGTCGATGATGCGACCTTGATTCTTTCCGAACTCCTCAGCAACGCGTGCCGACATGCGCGCCCACTGCACGAGGAGGCGGCCGGAGCGGGCGGTGCGAGCAGCCCGGTCGAGACAGTCAGAGCGTCGTGGCGCAGGGACGTACGGGGTGAGGTGACCATCGCCGTCACGGACGGTGGCGGTCCGACCCGCCCACTTCCGGCCAAGCCCTCCGTCACCGCACGCGGCGGCAGAGGGCTTGCCATCATCACGGCCCTCGCCCGCGACTGGGGGGTGCGTTCCGAACCGGGCACCCCCGCGGACGAGCCACCGGGTGTGACGGTCTGGGCCGTGCTGCGGCCGGAAAGTTCGTTCAGCGGCCGGGTCGCCGCCAGCCTGGGCGACCTCGACGACGGGCTCGGCGGCGAGTTCGACCTGGCCTCGGTGGAGGAGCTCAAGTAGCCGACGGCTTGACCGGAGTGTCTTGCATATCCGGCATCGGGGCTGCGCCCCGAAGGGGCGCGGGGAACTGCGCGACCAGCCACAGAGCACCCGCAGCCCGCACCCTTCGGGCAGGGGCGCCCCCTCACCGGAACAACGTTGGCGTAGGAAGAGCAAGCCGCGCGGCAAGCGCAATCCGCGCATGCAGCGTCGCGCGCCGTCCAGCTACTAGGATCACGGCGCCTACACACCGCCGCATACCTGGAGAACCGCTCGTATGGCAAAGAAGCGCCGACCCCAGTCAGCCGCCGCGGCGCCCGTCGGAACCTCCGCGGGCACGGCAGCCGCCGGAAGCCACCCGGTGGTGGGAGCCCGGCAGCCGTGCCCCTGCGGTTCGGGCCGCCGCTACAAGGCGTGCCACGGCAGGGCAGCCGCACAGGCGGCAACCGAGCTGGTGCGCCGCCCGTTCGAGGGGCTGCCGAACGAGAGCGACTGGGTCGCGATGCGCGAGCTGGTCCCCGCCGCGACTGCACGTCTCACCCTCAAGGACGGGCTGCCGGAGGGCGTTCCCGCGGTGACGCTTGCCACGGTGCTGCCGATGGCATGGCCCGCGCTCCGTCGCGACACCGGCGAGGTCCTGTTGGGCCTTCAGAACGACACGGCGTCCGGCGACATCAGCCGCGATCTGGCGGACACTCTCAGCCGGGCACTCGCGGCCGAGCCGGGCACGCCCGTCGACGCGGGGCGGGCGGCGCCGGACGGCCCGCGGCTCCAGGACCTGTTGGACTTGAACGCACCGTTCGAGCCAGAGGTGCACTCAGGGTTCGAGTTCTGGCTGGACGGTGACGAACAGCCGGCCGGTGAGGTGGCTGCGTCGCTGGAGAGCGCCAACGCGGCCGCGATCCCCACCGCCCGGCTGACGGGCGTGGAAGGCGCGTACTGGTGCGAGGCGCCCGAGAAGAACCACCTGCGCTGGGTGATGACCCACCCCGAGGAGCGGCTGCTGGACGCGCTCGCACGGCTGCACGCAGCCGGTGCCTCGGCGCTGGGGGAGCCGGGCGGTGCCTCCGGCGCCGAGGGCTCCCGGCTGGTGGGCTCCTTCCGTGCGCACGGGCTGACCGTGCCGGTGTGGGACCTGCCGTCGGAGATGACGTCCGAGGACTGCGAGAAGCCCGCGGCAGCGTTCGCCGAGCGGCTGGCGGAGGCGCTGTCGCTGACGGCGCCGCTGACGGCCGACGAGCGCCGGGCGCGCAGCGGCCTCACCAACCGTCAGGTGACGCTCAACTGAAGGCTGTCGGCGGATTCGACGGGGGGTTTGCGAAGGACTCGTGCCGTGACTCCGGTCACATCGAGGCCCCTAAGTTGCCCTACTCGCAGGTAAATCGGCGTCCGGATATGGGCGATCGAATTTGCTAACAGCCGATCTCTTGTTACCGTTCTAAGAGCCCGGTCGCTGGTGCATCCCCCGTCGCCAGCGACCGGGTTCTTTTGTGCCCGGCTCCGGACGGCGATCGAACTGATCGACTAACTCCGGCCGGGGCGCGGCGAGTTGTCTTCGCGGTGCCGCCCGTCGCTGCCGACCCGCAGCAGCCGCTCACCGTCCGCCGGGACCACCTCGACCACCGCTGAATACGCGCCCTCAGCCGCCTGTGCAGCCTTCGCACCGCGGTCACGCGGCGTCTCGCACACGCCCCGATCACCGCCGTCGCGCAGCGTGCAGTGCACCCTCTCCATCCGTCCGTCAGGGCCGTGGAGAGAGAGGACGGCAGGCAGCCGACGGTCGGTCGGGTTGCGGTAGTACGCGCGGGCCCAGGCATCGCCGCCCTTGGTCAACACACAAGCGCGGGCCGCCACACCTTCGGGGGAGGCGATTTCCGGCCCGCAGGAGATGGCCGGACGCCCACGCTCCGAGGGGCGGACATCGGAGGGGTGAGGCTCGGGAGCGGCGTCACCGTCATCAGCGTGCCGGGGCGGCTGGGCGGCGTGGAACGCCTCCGACGCCAGTCGCGCGTCCTGGCCCGCCACCGCAGCGGCGAGCGGCAGCGCGGCGGCGAGCGCAAGCGCGCTGGCGAGCGTGACCCCACGGAGCCGGGAGGTGCGCTGTTGCGGCTGGTGCATGAGGGACCCACTTGGGACACGAGCGAGGAGAGGGGGACCGGGCCGATTGATGAGGTGAACATATCGGGGCCGAGGGGCCGCCGGTTCGACAAGCCGCCCGTTTCCCCCACAACTCCGGTCGGCTCCTACCCGTACGGGTGAACAACGCACCCCGTTCCGTGGCAAGCCTCAGCGTTCCGGTGGCCAGCCTCAGCGGCCCCGCCCCAGTAGCCCCCGCACCAATGGGTCGGTCCCGGTGAGTCCCTCAGCGGGTCGCTCGGCAGATCGGCCTCAGTAGGCCAGCCGGCTCCCGTTGTCCGGCGTCGCGGAGCTCTCCTCGACCAGTACGTCGAGCAGCGTCTCCATCCGGGGCAGCCACGGACGCTCCTGGCCACCGCGTTCCGGCTCCCGCTCCCAGCGGACCTTGCCCGCGCCGGTGAGCGAACCGGGCAGCGCCACATAGCCGCCGTCACCGTGGAACCGCAGTGAACTCGGCACCCGGTCCTGGGCGTACAGCAGTTCGCCCAGCTCTTCGAGGGCGTAGGGCTCGACCAGGACCGAGAAGCGGGTGGGCGTCGCGATCACCGGGCCGACCCGGACGCCGGTGCGGTCGAACGTGGCGAGGGCGCGCGCCCCGGCGACGGCCGGCAGGCTCAGCGCGCAGGGCGCCGTGCCACCGGTCGCGAGGATGACGGGGGCGTCCGGCCGGTTCTCCCACCACCAGCGCACCATCGTCGGGTCGGTGGTTGCCGCCAGCAGCACGGGCTCGAAGGGGTGTGCCCCCGGCACCACGCACTCGGGATCCGGACACGCACAGACGGCCGAAGCACCGCGGGTTCCCGGTGACGCGAGCGCGGCGCCGGGAACCACCGGCCACTGCCACTCGAGGGCCGCCGTCAGCGCCGTGTTCCGCATCGGTGACCTGTGGTTGTACCGTCCGGACCGCGCCCAGAGCCGACGGCCCTGGAGCTGCGCCCAGGCCCGGAGGGAGCGCCTTCCGAGGATCTCGCGCATGAGCGCTCGTTCCTTTCCGTGAACGCCGAACAACGCCTATTACGCAAACACAGCAAATATCGCCAACTGGCCGTGCCGACCGATCTCTAGCTCAATACACCACGTGAAGCTCTGGTGACCGTGCGTGCCGAACAGCGCATCATGTTGCGGGCCGAGCGTGGAACGTGGCGGGGGGTGGCGCATGCATGGCGTTCGCGCTGTGGACTGCCACCTGCGCCGATGCTGCTCGTACTTGCTCGTTGCTTGCCGAGCACCTCCCCCAGCCTCCGGCTGGTGAGGTACCCACAGAATCCGCTCGTACCGCGCCTGTGCTGCCTGGTGCAATCCTGCGGCTGGTGCCCTCCCGCAAGAAGCGGGCGGGTCGGGGCCCGCTGCTCCCTAGGACGCCATGACTCCCCACAGGGTTCCGTACCCGCAACGGCGGTGCCAACGCGCTGCCGAATGGCCTCAGTCGACAGCAGTATGCACGCCACGTGGGCGATTTTCCGCCAATCTTTCCACACCTCGGCCAGCCCCCGTGAGGCGGGTCCCCTCGCCGGACATCCTCGGCACCGCAGCGCACGTGCTGGACATGCCCCAACGGCATGTGTAGATGTAGTGGCATTGATAGCGGAGCAGCATGACATGGGGGTTTGCGATGCTATTGGGACAGTTCACCCGCAGCCTGAGCCGCCACCCATGACCTCCCCGCACCTGCCGAAAGTGGCTGGAATCCAACCGGTGGTCTCCTCGAACTCCTCCACGAACGCAGCGGCATCCGCCGCTGCGGCACCCACCGCGTCCACAACCTCCACGACGTCTCCGGATCCAGCAACCGGCACGTCGTCTGCCGCATCGGCAGCGGATCCGTCCGCGCGGACCGCTCCCCCGGAGAGCGGAAGCTCACTGGCCGACCGCAACCGGATCTGCGACCTCTCCTCGCTCCACGACCTCACCACTCGGCTCGTTCGCATCACCAGCCTCGACACAGCGCTTCGCGAGACGCTGCGCGCCGGTTCCACGCTGCTGGGCGCCCCCCGCGGCATGATCGCGCTCGAACCCGGCACCGATCCCGGGAGCGACCCCTCCAGCACACCGGGCCGTGCCCCTGAACGCACCATCGGGCTCGGCCTCGGCCGCGCCGATCTCGGCCAGATCGAGACCGTCCCCCGCTCCTCCGCCGCGTACGCGCGCATCCTCGACGCGGAGCCCGGCGTCGGCGCGGCGGCCGAGGCGAGCCCTCCGGCCGGCGCAGCTCAGCCGTACAGGCCCGGCCGCAGCGACGACTCCGGCCACAGCGAAGTCCCCTGCCGTGGCGACGACGAGGCCGCCGCCTCCGACGCGTCGCCGGGCCCGGCTCCCGCCGGCGGCATCACCTGCCCCGATGTCGCCGCCGACCAGGGCCTCTCCCCCCGGCACCGGGAGGTCGCGGCCCGCCTCGGCTACGCGGCCACCTACGCCGTTCCGCTCACCACCGAGTCCGGCATCCGGCTGGGGGCCGCCGTCTGGCTCTACGACGAACCCGGCGAGCCCACGCCCCGCCAGCGCGAGCTGCTCGGCAGCTATCTGCGGCACGCCACCGAGCACTGCGCCCGGCTGGGCGAACTCGCCCGTACCCGCGCGGACATGGCCACCCTCAGCGAGGAACTGCTGCCCAGCGCGCTGCCCCGGGTGCCCGGTGTCTCGCTCGCGGTACGGCACCGTACGGGCCCGTGCGGGGGCGGGGACTGGTACGACGCGCTGCCGCTGCCCGACCGGGCCGTGGGGCTCGCGGTGGGCGGGGTCACCGGCAGCGGACCGGCAGCGGTGGCCGCCATGGGACGGCTGCGGGCCTCCCTGCGTGCGTACGCGGTGATGGAGGGCGAGGACCCGGTCGCCGTGCTGTCCGATCTGGAGCTGCTGCTGCGGCTGACCGAGCCGTCCTGTTCGGCGACCGCGCTGTTCGTCTACGCCGAGCCCGCCACCCGCAAGGTCCTGCTCGCCGGGGCCGGGCACTGTGCGCCGCTGATCGTCGGGCCCCGGCGCATCGAGCCGGTGGAGACGGCCGTCTCGGCGCCGCTGGGGATGCTGGCGTGCTGGGAGGCGCCCAGCGCGGAGGTCGTCCTGCAGGAAGGCGAAGCCCTTCTGTGCTACACGGACGGGCTGCTGCACCGCACGGGACACTCCATGGACCGCGCCTTCGCCCGGCTGCGCTCGGCCGCCGCCTCGGCCCCGCGCGCCGCCCGGGAGGACCCGGAAGCCCTCGTCGACCATGTGCTGCGCACCGTGCTGCCGGGGCCGCTGGCCGATCTGCCGGACCACCCCGAGGACGTCGTACTGCTGGCGGCCCGGTTCTGAGGGACGCCGCTTCCGCCCGGACCGGAACCGGCATCGGCCCGCACCGGCCGAAGCTCACATCCGCACAGCCGAACGTCACATGCGCACAGCTGTGGACCAGCCGGGCCCCACCCATACGATGGAAGGTGGTTTTATCCGTCAAAGAGGAGGCAGACGTGGCAGACGCCGCTGACGAGCAGCCGATCAAGCAGCGGAAGAACGGCCTGTACACGGGCGTCTCCGACGAGCTCGCCGAGAACATGAAGTCCGGCTGGGGCGACACCGAGCTGCACGATCTGGAGCCCGTCACGCAGGTCGCCGAGCTTGCCGAACGGCGCGAGCGGCTGTCGGCACGCTTCCCGGGCGAGCGTCTGGTCATCCCCGCGGGCAACCTCAAGACCCGGTCCAACGACACGGAGTACCCCTTCAGGTCGGCCGTCGAATACGCCTACCTGTCGGGCAACCAGACCGAGGACGGCGTACTGGTCCTGGAGCCCAGCGGAGCACACGGCCACAGCGCCACCCTCTACCTCCTGCCCCGCTCCGACCGGGAGAACGGCGAGTTCTGGCTGGACGGCCAGGGCGAGCTGTGGGTCGGCCGCCGGCACAGCCTCACCGAGAGCGAGAAGCTCTACGGGCTGCCCTGTGCCGACGTACGCACAGTGGCCGACACGCTCCGGGAGGCCACAGGACCGGTCCGGGTCGTACGCGGGCACGACGCCGGGATCGAGGCGGCGCTGGCGGACAAGGTCACCGCCGAGCGGGACGAGGAGCTGCGGAGCTTCCTGTCCGAGATGCGGCTGGTCAAGGACGAGTTCGAGATCGGCGAGCTGCAGAAGGCCGTCGACTCGACGGTGCGCGGCTTCGAGGACGTCGTACGGGTCCTCGACAAGGCGGAGGCCACCTCCGAGCGCTACATCGAGGGCACGTTCTTCCTGCGCGCCCGGGTGGAGGGCAACGACGTCGGCTACGGCTCCATCTGCGCGGCCGGGCCGCACGCCACCACGCTGCACTGGATGCGCAACGACGGGCCGGTGCGCTCGGGCGAGCTGCTGCTGCTCGACGCCGGTGTGGAGACCCACACCCTCTACACCGCTGACGTGACCCGCACCCTGCCGGTCAACGGGCGCTTCACCGAACTGCAGCGCAGGATCTACGACGCGGTGTACGAGGCGCAGGAGGCGGGCATCGCAGCCGTCAAGCCGGGCGCCAAGTACCTCGACTTCCACGAGGCGGCACAGCGCGTGCTCGCCACCAGGCTGGTCGAGTGGGGTCTGGTGGAGGGCCCGGTGGAGCGTGTGCTGGAGCTGGGCCTCCAGCGGCGCTGGACGCTGCACGGCACCGGCCACATGCTCGGCCTGGATGTGCACGACTGCGCGGTCGCCCGCCGGGAGACGTACGCCGACGGCACGCTGGAGCCGGGCATGTGCCTGACGGTGGAGCCCGGGCTGTACTTCCAGGCGGACGACGAGACAGTGCCCGAGGAGTACCGCGGCATCGGCGTACGCATCGAGGACGACATCCTGGTGACCGAGGACGGCAACCGGAACCTGTCCGCCGCACTGCCGCGCAGCAGCTCCGCTGTGGAGAGCTGGATGACGAAGCTGCGGGCCTGAGCCCGGCGGCAGCCCCTGAGGCAGCCGGCAAACAGTCGAGCACAGCGGTGAGGACGGGAGTCGACGTCACGGCACACGCCTGCTGAGCGAGGTCACGGACAAGAAGGAAGAGAGCACGCTTTGGTCTCCCGGTTGCGGACCGGACTGCTGTCCGCGTTTCCCTTCCTTGCCATGGGTGTCGTCGGTGCCGCCGATCTGACGGGCGGCCCCGGGATCGGGGTGCAGCCGATGATGGCGCTCGGTCCCGCCTTCGCCGGGCTCACCGGCGGCAAGCGGCGTACCGCGCTGGTCGGCGCGCTGGCGATGGCGCTGTCGATCGCGCTGAGCCTCTACAACGGCCAGTTCGGCGAAAGGCGCGGCAACGCCACGCTGATCTCCGTCGCAGGTGTCTCGGTGGCCGCGCTGGTGGCGACCGCGATGCGGCAGAAGCGGGAGGCCGAGCTGGCCAATGTGCGCTCCATCGCGGAGGCCGCCCAGCGTGTGCTGCTGCGTCCGGTGCCGCGCGGCGCCGGGCGGCTGCGGGTCGCCGTCTCCTACACCTCGGCCGTCGCCGAGGCACGGATCGGCGGCGACCTGTACGAGGTGGTCACTTCGCCGCACGGGGTGCGCGTCATCATCGGGGACGTCCAGGGCAAGGGGCTGGAGGCGGTGGAGACGGCCGCCGTGGTGCTCGGCGCTTTCCGTGAGGCCGCCTACGACGAGCCGGATCTGCCGGCCGTCGGGGAGCGCCTGGAACGGGCCCTGGACCGGCACCTGCTGGGCGAGAAGTTCGTGACGGCGGTGCTCACCGAGGTGCCGCACGGGGCGCACGCCCAGAGCGCGACACTGCTCAACTTCGGGCACCCGGCGCCGCTGGCGGTCCGGCAGGACGGCAGTGTGCACTTCGCGGAGCCGCCGCAGCGCTCCCTGCCGCTGGGGCTCGGGCTGCACGGCAGCGAGCCGCCACGCCCGCACGAGGTGCCGTTCGCCCCGGGCGACCAACTGCTGCTGTACACCGACGGCGTCACCGAGGCCCGCGATCCGGACAACCGCTTCTACCCGCTGGACGAGCGCGCCCACCTGCTCAAGGACACCGACGCGGAGGGCGCGCTGGAGGCCGTACGGCAGGACCTCCAGGAGCACGTACGCTCCCCGCTGCACGACGACGCGGCCATGCTGCTGCTGCGCTACCGCAGCGCCACGGGTGAGCAGGGGGCGGTCAGGACGCGGTCATGAGGTGTCCGTCGCGGCGGGCGAGCACCTTGTCGAAGCTGACGACGGCACCGCCGTGGCCGGGCCGGTTGCGGAACCGTACGTGGTCGGCGAGGGACTCGATCAGGAACAGGCCCCGCCCGCTCTCGGCCTCGTTCGCACAGCGGGCCGAGGCGTACCCGGCGGGAAAGCCGGGGCCGGTGTCCGCCACCTCGATGCGGCAGCGGTTGCCCTCCAGATAGGCGGAGACACGGTACGCACCGGCCATGTCACCCGCGGTGCTGCCGTGCTCCACGGCGTTCGCACACGCCTCGGACAGGGCGAGACACATGTCGTAGGCCACGTCCGGGTCGACGCCGGCCGAGGCCATGGAGCTCAGCAGGAGCTGCCGCGCGAGCGGCACACTGGCGGCTTCGCGCCGTAGCCGGAGAGACCACCACAGGCTGCTCATGCTCACCCTCCATGCGGCTCGACACACGGATTACCTATTGCCTGCCCGTACCAGCACTACGCGGTGCCGTCGCGATGACCCCCGTACGGCGGAGGGCGGGCAGCGCCATGTGCAGGCCGTAGGGCACTACATGCGGTACGGCTGAAGCACGACCCGGGGTGCGCGCCCCCTCCAACCGGAGGGCACCTTGGCAACCTGACGCGGCGCACCGGTGGGGTGGTTGAGCGCCGGTGGAGCCGGTGTGGCCCTGCTGTGTGCAGGGTGGGAGGGCGGTGAGATGATGGCGCGGCCATGACTGCCGGTGCGGACCTGAGACTGCTGCGGGCTGCGGTGTTCGCCGCGGTCTGCGTCACCGTGTCCGCCGCCGGGCACCTGCTCGCCGCCGACACTGTGCTTCCGTTCGGAACGCTGGCGTTGGGCTTCGGCTGCGTGTTCGTGATCGCCGTCGCGCTGGCCGGGCGGGAACGCTCCCTGCCGGGCATCGTGGGGCTCCTCTCACTGGGCCAGGTCGCCCTGCACCTGGTGTTCTCGATGGGTGCCGGCGGACACCACGCCGCGGCGGGAGCTGCCGGCTCGGCCACCGCCCAGGGGCCGGGCGGGGTACGGGCGCTGGCCGGGAAACTGCTGTGCAACGACAGCGCGATGGGCATGAGCGAGGCCGAGGCACGGCGGGTCGTCGCCCGCGCGGGGCTCGACCCGCACGCGGCCTCCCCCACGGCAGGCAGCGGCGCGGGCGGTGCCGCGGAGCACGCCGCGCACGCCGGCCACCATGCCGGCTCCGCGATGCCCTTCCCGGACACGCCGCTCGACTGTCTGCGGGAAGCCGCGCGGGCCGCGGCCGGCATGTGCGAGGTGCCGATGCTGCTCGGGCATCTGTGCGCCGGGCTGCTGCTCGGCTGGATGCTGCGGCGGGGCGAGGCCGCGCTGTGGCGGCTGGTACGGCTGTCGGCTGCCGCCGCGGCGGCAGCCGACGAGCTGGTGGCCGCGCTGGCCCTGGGTACGGCGCTGGCCTACGTCCGGGCGCTGCACACCGGGTTGCTGTCCTGGGCGCCCGTGCGGGTCGGCTTCGACCAGCCTGCCGACGAGATGCCGCCCAGGCCACTGCTGCTCCAGCACTCCGTCCACCGGCGCGGCCCGCCCGCACGGTCGGCGGACGCCTTCGCGCTCGCAGCCTGACGCACCGCATTCACGAAGCTCACCGGGATCGGACTGTCCACGTGCCCGCTCGACGGGGCACGGGGCGGCCCTGCCATGACAGCGACGCGGTGCGGGCCTCGCGCGCCCGCGTGCCCGCCCTCCCGCATGTCATGTCACTCGTCCTGCGTCTCGCAGGCCGTGCCTCTCAGGAGCTCACCCATGAAGATCGCCAACCGCCGCGCCGCTACCGTCTGCGCGCTCGCCGCCGGGACCGTACTGCTGGTCGGGGGCCCCGCCTCGGCGCACGTAAGCGTCGACCCGCAGGAGGCCGCCAAGGGCGACTACAGCACGGTCAACTTCAAGGTTCCGAACGAGAAGGACGACTCCTCCACCGTGAAGCTGGAGGTCACCTTCCCGACGGACCACCCGCTGGCCTCCGTGATGCCGCAGCCGGTGCCCGGCTGGGACATCAAGGTCGAGAAGAAGAAGCTGGACAAGCCCATCAAGGTGCACGGCGAGAAGATCACCGAGGCCGTCTCGAAGGTCACCTGGAGCGGCGGGAAGGTCAAGCCGGGCCAGTTCCAGCAGTTCCCCGTCTCCATGGGACAACTGCCCGAGGATGCCGACCAGTTGGTGTTCAAGGCCCTGCAGACCTACGACAACGACGACATCGTCCGGTGGATCGAGGAGCCGAAGGAGGGCGCTGCGGAGCCCGAGCACCCGGCTCCGGTGCTGAAGCTCGCCGCCGCCGAGGACGCCGGGAAGGGCGCCGCCGCCTCGGGCGCCTCCTCGGACGACGCGAAGGCCACGGAGAAGACCGCGGCCTCCTCCGACGCCGACTCCGGTTCCGGCTCGGACACCACCGCACGGGTCCTCGGCGTCGTAGGCATCGTCGTCGGGGTCGCAGGTGTCGCCTTCGGCGTCCTGGCGGGACGGCGCCGCACCGCGTGATCCGGGGCCCGTACCTTCCCTGACGGGCCCGTACGTCCCTCACGGTGGTGCGGCCCGGCGTCCGTCGTCCGGCCGCACCACCGGCACCTCAGCCTCTGGACACCCTCACCCTCTGCACCATCCCTACTGCACGATGCGGACAAGCACTATGCGCACAACGAGAACGGCCGCGGCAGCCGTCGCCTTCGCCGCAGCCGCCACGCTCGCCCTGGCGGGCTGTGGCTCCGGCGACGGCGGCGACAAGGCCGCGGACAAGCCGGCGAAGGTCGAGAAGGGGCAGCACAAGGGCGCCACGGCCCTCGACGAGCCCTTCGCCAAGCCCGACCTGACGCTCACCGACACGCACGGCAAGAGCTACGACCTGATCAAGGAGACCAAGGGCCACCCCACGCTGCTCTACTTCGGCTACACGCACTGCCCGGACATCTGCCCGCTGACCATGAGCAACATCTCGGTGGCCAAGGCCAAGCTGTCGCCGGAGCAGAAGAAGAAGCTGCGGGTCGTCTTCGTCACCACCGACCCCAAGCGGGACGCCCCCAAGGAGCTCGGGAAGTGGCTGCACGGCCAGGACCCGTCCTTCACCGGGCTGACCGGCGACTTCGACACCATCCAGGCGGGCGCCCGCAGCGTGGGCATCAGCGTCGAGCCCTCGTACAAGAAGAAGAACGGCGACATCGTCTCCACACACGGCGCCCAGCTGCTCGTCTTCTCCCCCAAGGACGACAAGGCGCACGTCCTGTACACCGAGGACAACACCGGGCCGGAGATCCTCCGGAAGGACCTGCCCAAGATCGTCGAGGGGAAGAACCCGTGACCGCCCGCCCCTTCGCCCCCCGTTCCCGCCGGTCGCTCGGCGCCGTAGCGCTCGGTGCGGCACTCACGCTCGCCCTGGCCGCCTGCTCCTCCGACGACAAGGAGGGTGCCGCCAAGGGTGACGGCCGCCCCGAGCTGAAGGTCAGCGGCGCCTATGTACCGCAGCCGCCGACGAAGGAGATGGCCGGCGGCTTTCTGACCGTACGCAACGGCGGCGACCAGGCCGACAAGCTGACCTCCGTCTCCAGCGATGTTGCGGGCAAGGTCGAGTTGCACAGGACCGTCAAGCAGCAGATGCAGCAGGTGAAATCACTGACCGTGCCCGCCCACGGCACTCTCCGGCTGGAGCGCGGCGGCAACCATCTGATGCTCATGGAGCTGGAGCGCAAGCCGGTGAAGGGCCAGACGGTCACCTTTGTGCTGCACTTCGCGCGGTCCGGCTCCGTCACGGTCAAGGCTTCCGTCGAAGCGACGAACTACACACCCAAGAAGTGAGGTTCGCAGGCGTGCCGTCCACCACCCGAGCTCCCTTCCGCACCGCTGTCCGCTCCGCCGTACGGCGCTCCTGCGCACCCCGGTCCGCCGCCCGTCGCTCCGCCGCCTCCCGCGTGCTGCTGGCCCTCGTCATGGGTGCCGTCGCGCTGCTGGGGGTACTGGCCACCGCGGGCCCGGCAGGGGCGCACGCCGCGCTGACCGGCAGCGACCCCGCGGAGGGCTCGGTGGTGCGCGGCGCGCCCCGGCAGGTCACGCTCGACTTCTCGGAGGGCGTGGCGATGTCCGACGATGCCATCCGGGTGCTGGACCCGCGCGGAAAACGGGTCGACACCCGTAAGGTCCGCGACACCGGTACGGGCAGCAAGGTACGGCGTGCCGTCTCGCTCGAGCCGGGTCTCGGCAAGGGCACCTACACCGTCGCCTGGCAGGCCGTCTCCGCTGACAGCCACCCCGTCTCGGGCGCGTTCACCTTCTCCGTGGGCAAGCCGTCCAAGACGAGCGTGGCACCGCCGCAGCAGGACGGGAACGCGGGCGGCGGGACCGTGGAAACCCTCTACGGGTTCGGCCGGTACGCCGCCTACGCGGGCTTCGTGCTGCTGGTGGGCGGTGCGGCCTTCGTGCTGCTGTGCTCACCGCGGGCCGCCTCCTCGCGGGCGGTGCAGCGGCTGACGGTCACCGGCTGGAGCGTCCTTGCGGCGTCCACGCTGGTGCTGTTGCTGCTGCGCGGCCCGTACACCGGCTCGGGACGGCTCGCCGACGTCGTCGACCTGGGCGGGCTCAAGGACGTGGTGGCCACCAAGCCGGGTGCCGCGCTGGTTGCCCGGCTGCTGCTGCTCGCGGCAGCCGCACTGTTCGTCTCGGTGCTCTTCGGTGCGTATGCGCGGCGCGGAGAGGAGGACGTCGAGAGCGCGGACCCGCCCGAGAGGGAGGAGGCCGACCGGCAGCGGCGGGATCTGTTCTTCGGGCTGTCCATCGGAGGCGCCGTGGTGGCGGCCGGTCTCGCGGCGACCTGGGCGATGGCCGAGCACGCCTCCACCGGTATCCAGACCGGGCTGGCGATGCCCGTCGATGTGCTGCATCTGCTCGCGGTCGCGCTGTGGCTGGGCGGTCTGACCGCGCTGTTCTGCCTGCTGCGCTGGGGGCCCGCGCCCTCGGGTGCAGCAGTGCGGCGGTTCTCCCGGCTGGCGCTCACCTGTGTCACCGTGCTGGCCGCCACGGGGCTGTACCAGTCGTGGCGCCAGGTGGGGTCGTGGAGTGCGCTGACGGGCACCTCCTACGGGCAGCTGCTGATCGTAAAGGTCGTCCTGGTGGCCGCCCTGGTGACCGTCGGCTGGTTCTCCCGACGGTGGACAACCAGGTTGACCGATGTTCCGGCAGAGGCTGGAAAACCCGGGAAGAGCGCGGCATCCGAGCGGGCCGAATCCGCAGCCCGTACGGCAGCCGTTCCGGGCAGCCGCAGCCCGGAACGGGCCGCTGTCCGAACGTCCGCACAGGACAGCATCAAAGCCTCAGCACAGGACGAGACCGGAGCTTGCGTATGGGACGAGACCGGAGCCCCCGCGCAGGACGACGCCGGGGGCCCGGGACGCGAGCCGGCCGACCCTGTACGGGCCGCACAGCTGGCGCGGCAGCGGGCCGCGGCCGAGGCGGCCAGGCGCCGTCAGGAGCGGGAGGCCGACCCACAGCGCAGCGGGCTGCGCCGTTCGGTGCTGACCGAGGCGACCGTCGCGATCGTCCTGCTGGCCGTCACCACACTCCTGACCGGCACCGAGCCGGGCCGTACGGAGGAGCGGGTACGGGAGGCGGGCAGTGCCGCGCAGAACGAGCCGGCCGGGCCGGTGGATGTGAAGGTGCCGTTCGACACGGGCAGCCCGGGCGGCAAGGGCACCGCCGAGCTGGAGATCGAGCCTGGCACCAGCGGCGAGAACGCCCTGGAGCTGCGCACCACCAGCCCCAGCGGCAAGCCCGTGGAGGCACGCGAGGTGAAGGCCACCTTCACGCTGCCGGCCAAGGACCTCGGTCCGCTGCCGGCCCCCCTCAAGCCGGTCAAGGGCGAGCAGGGGCACTGGAAGGCCGCCGGGCTCCAGCTGCCCATGGCCGGAAAATGGAAGGTCGCGATCACCGTCCGCACCTCCGACATCGACCAGGTCACCGAGACCACGACCGCCACCATCGGCTGAGCCGGAACCGAGCGACGACGCATATGAGCAAGCAGAACGCACAGAACTCGCACCACCCGCGGAGCACGCGGAAGACCAAGGCCCAGCGGAGCAATGCCCCGCAGAGCACCCCGGGTGACGGCGCCGACGACCGCTCCTCCGACACCCGGGGCCAGGTCCAGGGGCAGGCGCGCCCGGAAGTGGCCGCACAGCTGTCCCGCCGCCGGCTGCTGGGCACCGCCTCGGCGGCAGGCGCTGCCGGGCTGGCGCTGGGCGGTGCGGGGGGCGCCTGGGCGCACTCGGCGGCCCAGGAGGAGCCACCCACGGCGCTGGAAACGCTGGGCTCCTCCACCGTGCCGTTCCACGGCACCCACCAGGCGGGGATCGTCACGCCCGCACAGGCGCACGGTCATCTGCTCGCCTTCGACCTCGTCCCGGACGCCGGCCGGAAACAGGCCGCGGCACTGCTGCGCCGCTGGTCCGAGGCCGCCCGGCGGATGATGGCGGGCGAGCGGCCCAGGGACGGGGAGCGGGACACCGGGATCGCGCTGGACGCCGGTCCGTCCTCGCTGACGGTCACGTTCGGGTTCGGCCGTACGTTCTTCACCCGTACCGGCCTCAAGGACCGGCTGCCGACCCAGCTGGCGCCGCTGCCGGACTTCTCGGCGGACGCGCTGGACAAGAAGCGCTCGGACGGCGACCTGTGGGTGCAGATCGGTGCCGACGACGCGCTGGTGGCCTTCCACGCGCTGCGCGCCCTCCAGCGCGAGGCGGCGGGCACCGCTCGGGTGCGCTGGCAGATGTCCGGCTTCAACCGTTCCCCTGGCGCCACCGACCGTCCCCGCACGGTGCGCAATCTGATGGGCCAGGTCGACGGCACCAACAATCCCAAGCCTCGGGAGAAGGACTTCGCCGCGAAGGTGTTCGTGCCGTCCTCGGGTGAGCCCTCCTGGATGGCCGGCGGCTCTTACGTGGTGCAGCGGCGCATCCGGATGCTGCTGGACGACTGGGACAAGCGCTCACTGGACGAGCAGGAGAAGGTGATAGGGCGGCGGAAGTCGGACGGCGCGCCGCTGACCGGCGGCCATGAGCACACCGAGCCGGATCTGGACAAGCGCGGCTCGGACGGGCTGCCGCTGATCGCCGGGGATGCACATATCCGGGTCACGGCCCCGGAGACCAACGGGGGAGCTGCGATGCTGCGCCGCCCGTTCTCCTTCCACGACGGCTTCCGGGACGACGGTGCGCCGGACGCGGGGCTGCTCTTCCTGGCCTGGCAGGCCGACCCGCTGCGCGGCTTCGTACCCGTCCAGCGCAAGCTCGACCGGGGGGACGCGCTCTCCCGCTTTCTGCGGCACGAGGCGAGCGGGCTGTTCGCCGTACCGGGCGGTCCCCGGAAGGGCGAGTACGTGGGCCAGCGGCTGCTCGAAGGCTGAGACCGGCACCCGGTGGGCTCCCCGCCCGACTACCGTGGCGGCATGTCACCTGCAAGCCGCTATACGTACCTCGGCCCCGAGGGCACCTTCACCGAAGCCGCGCTGCACACCCTGCCCGAAGCCGCCACCCGTCAGCTCACCCCGATGGTGTCGGTCCCGGCGGCCCTGGACGCCGTACGGAACGGGGAGGCGCAGGCGGCGTTCGTACCGATCGAGAACTCGGTGGAGGGCGGCGTCACGGCCACCCTGGACGAGCTGGCCGGCGGCCGCAGGCTGATGATCTACCGCGAGGTGCTGCTGCCCATCACCTTCGCGCTGCTGGTGCGCCCGGGCACAGCGCTGGAAGAGGTCAAGACGGTCACCGGGCATCCGGTCGCACAGCCGCAGGTGCGCAACTGGCTGGCCGCGCATCTGCCGGACGCGCTGTGGGAGTCGGCGGCCTCCAACGCGGACGGTGCCCGGCTGGTGCAGGAGGGCCGCTACGACGCGGCCTTCGCGGGTGAGTTCGCCGCCGCGACCTACGGCCTGGAGCCGCTGGTCACCGGTATCCACGACGCGGAGAACGCCACGACGCGCTTCGTGCTGCTGGGGCAGCCGGGGCGGCCGGCTGCTCCGACGGGCGCGGACAAGACCTCGGTGGTCTTCTGGCTGCGCGGGGACCAGCCGGGTGCGCTGCTGGAGGTGCTGCACGAGTACGCCTCGCGCGGCGTCAACATGATGCGGATCGAGTCGCGGCCCACGGGTGAGGGCATCGGGCAGTACAGCTTCTCGGTGGACTGCGAGGGTCATGTGCAGGAGCGCAGGGTGGGTGACGTGCTGATGGGGCTGAAGCGCTCCTGCCGTGCGGTGCGCTTCCTGGGCTCGTACCCGCGCGCCGACGAGCAGCCGCCGACGCTGCGCTCCGGCACGGCGGACGAGGACTTCGTGGCGTCGGCGGACTGGCTGTCGCGCTGTCTGGACGGGCGGGACTGACCCCGGCGGGGTGTCGTACACACCCTCTCCGAAGTTATCCACAGGGGCGGGTGCCGACCTGTGCACAAGTCGACAGAGAAAACGGACTCAGTCGACAAAGCGGCATGCAGACCACATCTCCCTCCACAGTCCCCAGCTCCCACCCCGTCACCACAATTCCGCTGATCAACTCTTTGGAGTGAGCTAATCCCCCTCGATTGAGTGGGTATTTCTGGTTTACCCCGGGAATTCCACGCGGGCCGAACAGTTGCCGGAACGGAACTCCCTCATTTCCACAGCAGCACTTCTTCGCCTGTGGAAAACTTCCCCGGCGCCCGGCGCAGCTGTGGATAAGTGCTGCCGGATCCCTGCTCACGCCCTGTTCAACTCCCCCACGAGTGCGCCCAGTCCACCGGCTCCCGGCAGAGCGGACAGACTCCGCCCGGTGCTGCCGAAAGACCGGAAAGCCGTAAAACCGGAAGAGCGAGAAACCCCGAGAACAGTATTTTTCCGAGGGTGGCAAAACACCTAATTCGGACAAAACATGGCAAATAGATATCGAATCGAGCGGCGTCCGAGGCCACCGGTAGTCTGGCGGGGTGATTGACCTTCGCCTGCTCCGTGAGGACCCCGACCGTGCGCGCGCTTCCCAGCGTGCCCGTGGAGAGGACGTCGGCCTCGTCGACGCGGTGCTCTCCGCCGACGAGCGGCGCAGGTCCTCCAGCGTCCGCTTCGACGAACTCCGCTCCGAGCAGAAGCAACTCGGCAAGCTCATCCCCAAGGCCGAGGGCGAGGAGAAGGCGGAGCTGCTGCGCCGCACCGGTGAGCTGGCGAGCGCGGTGAAGGCCGCCGACGCGGAGAAGGACGAGGCCGCGGCGGAGACCCAGCGGCTGCTGCGCCAACTCAGCAACCTGGTGCACCCGGACGTCCCCGTCGGCGGCGAGGAGGACTTCACCGTCCTGGAGACCCTCGGCACGCCCCGCGACTTCGCGGCCGAGGGCTTCGAGCCCAAGGACCACCTGGAGCTGGGCCAGAAGCTCGGTGCCATCGACGTCGAGCGCGGCGCCAAGGTCTCGGGTTCGCGGTTCTACTTCCTCACCGGCGTCGGGGCGCTGCTTGAGCTCGCCCTGGTCAACGCGGCGGTCGCCCAGGCGACCGAGGCCGGTTTGACGCCGATGCTGACGCCCGCGCTGGTCAAGCCGCAGGCCATGGAGGGCACCGGCTTCCTCGGCCAGGCCGCGCAGGACGTCTACCACCTGGACAAGGACGACCTGTACCTCGTCGGCACCTCCGAGGTGCCGCTGGCGGGGTACCACATGGACGAGATCATCGAGGCCGATCGGCTGCCGATGCGCTACGCCGCCTTCTCGCCCTGCTTCCGGCGCGAGGCGGGCTCGTACGGCAAGGACACCCGGGGCATCTTCCGCGTCCACCAGTTCGACAAGGTGGAGATGTTCTCCTACGTCGCACCGGAGGACTCCCAGGAGGAGCACCGCAGGCTGCTCCAGTGGGAGAAGCAGTGGCTGTCCTCCCTGGAGCTGCCGTTCCAGGTGATCGATGTGGCCACCGGTGATCTGGGCTCCTCGGCGGCCCGCAAGTTCGACTGCGAGGCGTGGATCCCCACCCAGGGCAAGTACCGCGAGCTGACCTCCACTTCGGACTGCACCGAGTTCCAGTCGCGTCGCCTCTCCATCCGGATGCGGGACGGCAAGAACGTCAAACCGCTGGCGACGCTGAACGGGACGCTGTGCGCCGTACCGCGCACGATCGTGGCGCTGTTGGAGAACCACCAGCAGGAGGACGGCTCGGTGTGGGTGCCGCCGGTGCTGCGGCCGTATCTGGGCGGCCGTGAGGCGCTGGAGCCGGTCGCCAAGTGAGCGCGCCGCCCGCCGCCTCCGCCGACCCGGACGCGTTCCCGTACCGGCTGATCGCCACCGACCTCGACGGCACGCTGCTGCGCTCCGACGACACCGTCTCGGAGCGCACCCGTGCCGCGCTGGACGCCGCCACCGCGCGGGGTGCTGCGCACATCGTCGTCACCGGCCGGGCTGTGCCGTGGACGAAGCAGATACTGGCGAACCTCGGCCACCGCGGGCTGGCGGTGTGCGCACAGGGCGCCCAGGTCTACGACGCGGGCTCCGGCCGGCTGCTGACCTCCGTCACGCTCGACAGGCGGGTCGCCGAACAGGCCCTCGCGCAGTTGGAGAAGGAGGTCGGCACGGTCGCGGTGGCCGCCTCCCGCGACGGGCTGGACGGCGAGGTGCTGGCGGGGCCCGGCTACCGCGTCCACGACGGGCCGCTGCCCTACATCCCGTTCGACGACCGCGAGACCATCTGGCGGCAGCCGCTGAACAAGATCTACATCCAGCACTCGCAGCTCGACGACGACGAGCTGGCGAAGGCCGCACGGGCAGCCGTCGGCGAGCTGGTCGGTGTGGTGATGGCCGGTAAGGGCATCGTGGAGCTGCTGCCACTGGGCCTGTCCAAGGCCAAGGGGCTCGCCCTGGCCGCCCGTCGGCTCAAGGTCCGCGCTGCCGAGACCATCGCGTTCGGCGATATGCCCAACGACATCCCCATGTTCGCCTGGGCCGGACGGGGCGTCGCCATGGAGAACGCCCACGAGGAGCTGCTGGCCGTCGCGGACGAGGTGACCGCCTCCAACGACGAGGACGGCATCGCGCTGGTGCTGGAGAAGCTGGTCGGCTGACGGCGGTCAGTGCGGCCCGCCCAGGAACGGCCCGGGCCCCTTCAGGCTGCGGACCTCGGGTACGTCTCGAAGTCCCGCACTCCTGACAGCCGGGCGACCGGGGCTGGACCGATCTTCGTGATCTGCGGGGTGACGGCGCCGGCGGCCGGGGTCGCTGTCCTGCTGTTCGTACGGGGGCGCGCGGCGACCGAGCAGGCGCCCGGTGACGGGCACGCGGATGGAGGCGGGCACGCACCGGACACGCGGCACGCGGTTCACTCCTCGGCTTCGTAGGACGACGGTTCGCCGGCGCAGGTGGCCGGTGCTGTGTCGCCAGGGGCACGGGGGGAGGGGGCGGCACCGCGCTGTGCGTCGTACAGCGCGGTCACCTCGTGGAGCCGGTGCAGCAGTTCGTCGATGGCCTCGGGGGGATCGAGCACCTCCACCCAGTGGCCGAACTGGAGGAGCACGCTGACGCCGGGAAGGAAGGAGAAGGCAAGGCGGACAGTGACCCAGTCGCCCTCGTCCTGGTCCGCTGTGTCCCCACCCGGGGCCTCGGTCAGGAGGGGGCCGACGATCCGGGTGAACATGCCGAGCCGGGAGCAGTGCACCCGTACGGTCACGTGCACGTCCCTGGGCCGCTCCTCGACGCGGCGGCGCAGCGTCTGCCAGACGTCCGCGAGTTCGACCTCGTCACGTCGCCGCACCGGCTCCTCCAGCACGGTCGCTGAAGCGATCCGGTCCGCGCGGAAGAGGGCGGGGGAGCGCTGCCGGTCGGCGACCAGGTACCAGACTCCCGCCTTGCTGACGAGACCGTACGGATCGACGGTGTAGGTGCGCAGTTGGCGGTCGCCGCTGTGCCGGTAGCGCAGGCGTAGCCTGCGGTCGGCGAAGACCGCCGTGTGCAGCGCGTCCAGTTCGACCGCGCGGCGGGGACCGGGCAGCCAGCGGTCGGGGTCGACCAGGATGCGGCGGCTGGTCAGTTCGGCTGCCGGACGGTGCGGTGCGGGGAGCGCAGCCATCACCTTGCGCAGGGCCGAAACCAGCGCACTGTCGAGACCGAGCGCGGAATGCACGCCCTGTGCGGTCAGTACGAACAGGGCACGGGCCTCGTCACCGGTCAGGCCGGTCACATCGGTGCGGTAGCCGGGCAGCAGCGTGATGCCGCCGTGCCGCCCACGCTCCGCGTACACGGGCACCCCGGCGGCCGACAGCGCCTCCACGTCCCGGTAGATGGTCCGTGCGGAGACCTCGAGCTCCGCCGCCAGCTCGTCGGCGGGTACACGGCCGCGCGTCTGGAGGAGCAACAGGATGGCCAGCAGCCGGTCGGATTTCACCTCCCAACAGTGCCGCAAAAACTTGACGGGTTGTGTCAAGTTTTCGCGGCAGACTCTCCTCACGTCGAAGCCACCGGCTCCGCAGAAGCCAGTGGCACCACATTGAGGAGCGGACTGTGAACAGCACCCCTGAGATCCCCGACCCCCGTCCCCTGTACGCCCGCGCCACCGCCCAGCTGGCGACGCTGGTCGCCGCCGTCCGGCCCGAGCAGTTGGACGGGCCGACGCCGTGTTCCGAGTACGACGTACGCGACCTGCTGGGCCACCTCGTCAGCGCGGCCCGCCGGATCGCGACCGTCCCCGAGGGCAGCGAGGGGAAGGGCCCCGACGTTCCCGAATGGACGGCCGACGTTCCCGCCGAACAGTGGCCGGAGCTCTACGAGGACGGCTGCAAGCGCATGCTCAGCGCCTGGGACAGCGACGAGGTCATGGACGCTGTCGTGACGGTGCCCTGGGGGCAGATGCCGGGCCGGATCGCGCTGTCGGGTTGTGTGATGGAGACCGTCGGCCACACCTGGGACCTGGCCCGGTCCATCGGCTGGACCGGCGAGCTGGACGAGGAAGTGGCCCGGTTCGCGCTGAGCTCCGCACAGCTGGCGTTGCCCGCCAAGGGCCGCGAGCACCTGCCGTTCGGCGAGG
The DNA here is from genome assembly GCF_052246355.1 of Streptomyces sp. 3N207. Taxonomy (NCBI): domain Bacteria; kingdom Bacillati; phylum Actinomycetota; class Actinomycetes; order Kitasatosporales; family Streptomycetaceae; genus Streptomyces; species Streptomyces sp. 3N207. The sequence goes on from NZ_JBQQBV010000026.1 coordinate 27,472, forward strand.
TGCAGCAGGTCCCGGAGGGCGCCGACACCACTACCCGGCTCGCCGCCTGGCTGGGCCGGGACCCGGAGTGGCGCTCACCGGGCAGCCCGGCGCAGCAGTAAGCCGTAAGAGACAGACCGAGCGGCAGTCCGGACAACCGACAGTCCCGGGCAGCGGCAGTCCGGACAGCGACAGTCCGGACCAGCGACAGTCCGGACCAGCGACAGGAGAGAGCAGCATGGCGGGGAGGACGGACGGGATGCGGACGGAGGCACTGGACGCGCTGCGCGACGCGGTGCGCGGCAGTGTGCTCGTACCTGGGGACGAGGGATACGACCAGGAGCGCGCCGGTTTCCAGACCGGGAATCCGCACCGCCCGGACGTGATCGTCGCCGCGCACACGCCGGAGGACGTCCGGACGGCGGTCGACCACGCGCAGCGGCACGCGCTGCCGCTGGCCGTGCAGGCGACCGGGCACGGTCTGGGTGCGGCGGCCCGTGAGGGCGTGCTGGTGAGTACGCGCCATATGACGGGCATCCGGATCGACGTGTCGGCGCGCACCGCGTGGATCGAGGCGGGCGTCCGGGCGCGTGATCTGGTTGCGGAGGCGGCACGGCACGGACTGGCGCCTGTCAACGGTTCGGCTCCGGGGGTCGGCGTCGTCTCGTACGCGCTGGGTGGCGGAGTCGGGCTGCTGGGGCGGGAGTTCGGCTACGCGGCGGACCGGGTGCGGCGGATCGATGTCGTCACGGCGGACGCGCAACTGCGCGAGGTGACAGCACACAGCGACCCAGAGCTGTTCTGGGGGCTGCGCGGGGGCGGCGGCGGTTTCGGTGTGGTGACCGGGATGGAGCTCGAACTCGTCCCGGTGGAGCGCATTTTCGGCGGCAGGCTCGTCTTCGACGGTGGCCAGGTCGCGGAAGAGGTGCTGCGGATCTGGCAGAAGTGGACCGAATCGGTCCCCGACGAGCTGACCTCTGCCGTGACGCTGCTGCCCATGCCCGACATACCCGCCGTTCCTGCACCTCTGCGGGGCCGCTATCTGGCTCAGGTGCACATCGCGTTCACCGGGTCGCGTGACGAGGGCGAGCGGCTGGTCGAGCCGCTGCGCGGCATCGGCTCGCTCCTGGTGGACGAACTGCGGGAGATGCCGTACGCCGAGTGCGCAGCGGTCTTCAGCGAGCCGGACACGCCGCACTCGTACCGCAGCGCCAACGTACTGCTGGGCGCCGGCGGACTGGACGACAGCACACGGCGGTCCGTACTGGCGGCTGCCGGACCGTCCGCCGAGGCGATGTGTGTGCTGAGCGTGCGCCATCTGGGCGGTGCCTTCTCCCGTCCGCCCTCCGTGCCGAACGCGGTGGCGCACCGGGACGCGGAATATCTGCTCTATGTGCTCTCCCCGGTGTCGGACCCGGGCGAGGACGTGGTGCGCGCCCTGCACGAGCGGGTGCTGGACCCGGTGAGTGACCAGGCGCTCGGACGGAGCGCCAACTTCCTCTACGGGCCGCAGGACCGCCATGTCGCACAGGCGGCCTACGGGCCCGAACTCGACGGTCGACTGGAGCGGCTGAAGGCGGAGTGCGATCCGCAGGGGCTGTTCCGGTTCAACCTGCGGGGCACCGGGCGCGGTTGAACCGACCGGGCTGCCGCCGGGTCGTACGGAGCAGCAGGGGACGAGGGAGAAAGAGAGCGCTCCCTCGTCCCCCGAATCGCGTAACCGTACGACTGTCGAATCGTTGTACCCCTTGCGCGGAGACGACTGGAGAGCGCGGCGACGAGAGTGTGTGAAGCAGTGGTAGCCGGTTGAGAGCCGGCCCGCGCAGGACGCGGGGCGGGTACCGAAGGGCTCTTGCCGGTAGTGCGGTACGTGGGAAGACATGAGCTGATCTCCGCTCCTGGTTCCTGGATACGGACACCTGTCGACCCCCAGGTGATCGGGGTTTCTCAGACATGTCCGGAACGAGAACCCAGGAGGGTCTCCCATGTACACCGATTCCGTCCTGCTGGAGTCGCGCAGCGCGCGCTCCGGCATGGCACACAGGGTCGAAGTCCTCGACAAAGTGAAGGCGTTGGCGTTTTCCACAGGCCGTGCACAGGCCACCACGCGGGATGTGGCCAACTACTTCGAAGTGCCCGTGAATACTGTGGAAAAGCTGACCGAGCGACACCGCGAAGAGCTCATCAGCAACGGAATGACCGTCCTCCGGGGTGCTGACCTGCGCGAATATCAGGCCGACACGATGCCGGTCTCATCCGGGCCGGAGAGCGGTTATCCACAACGTCGTAGTGCACTCACCGTCTTCAGCCGCCGTGCCGTCCTCAATGTGGCGCTGCTGCTGCGTGACAGCGTGGTCGCCCAGCGGGTCCGTACGTACCTCCTCGACGTCGAGGGGAGCGCCCGTACGCACCCCGGGGTCGAGGCGATGCGGCAGTCGACCGAGGAGCTGCGGCAGACGGTCAGCACGCTGGCCGTCGGTTACGGGTCGCTCGACCGCAGGGTCGGCAATCTGGAGGCGGCCGGTGCCGAACTCGGCGCCGTACTGCAGGAGCTGGGTCCGGTCATCGGCCAGCTTTCCGCGCGGGTCGAGCGCATGGACGACCGGCTGGCCCAGACCGAACGCCGCACGGAGCGCACCGAACAGGTCGTGTGCGCGATGAGTCAGCGGCTCGCCGACATGGGTGAGGAGATGCGTGCCATGCGGCGGGAGCTGCGCGGCGTCGTACGTGCCGTGGGCGCCGAGCCGGCTTCTCCGCCGTCGGGCACGGAGTCCTGAGGGCAGCCGCCTCGTGAACTGAGGGGTGCTCCCGGCTCGTCACAACGCGCCGGGGGCACCGTCCGGCCGATCCTGTTGCATGCGCCGGACCGTCATGGGCCCGCTGTGCCGTCCGGCGGCAGCAGCTCGACCGTGCTGAGCCTGTGCCGCAGGTGCGCCTGTTCGGCTTCGTTGCCGGCCAGTCCGAGTGCCTGGCGGTAGGCCGCTGCGGCCTCGGCGGGCCGGTCGAGCCTCTGCAGCAGGTCTGCGCGGGCTACGTGGTAGGGAAGGTAGCCGCGGAGCCGCTCCTCGTCGGCCAGTTCGTCGAGCAGGGCCAGGCTCGCTTCCGGGCCGTCACGCATGGCCACGGCCGCCGCCCGGTTCAGTGCGACGACAGGGGACGGGGCGAGCGTGAGCAACACGTCGTAGAGCGCGACGATCTGCGGCCAGTCGGTGGTCGCGAGGTCCGCCGCCTCGTCGTGCAGGGCAGCAATGGCGGCCTGCACTCCGTACGGGCCGGGCGGGCCGCCGGTCAGTGCGGCGGGCACCAGGGCGAGCCCTTCTTCGATCAGGGGGTGGTCCCAGCGGCTCCGGTCCTGGTCTTCGAGCAGGACGAGTCTCCCGTCCGGCCCGGTGCGGGCCCCGCGCCGCGCATGGACCAGCAGCATCAGGGCCAGCAGCCCGGTGACCTCCCGGTCGGTGGGCAGCAGCCGGCGCAGGATCCGCGCCAGCCGGATGGCTTCCTCGGCGAGATCGGGCCGCTGGAGGTCGGGACCGGAGCTGGCCGCGTATCCCTCCGTGAAGACCGAGTACAGGACCTGCAGCACCCCCGGCAGGCGCTCGGGCAGTTCGTCGGCCCCGGGCGTCCGGAAGGGGATCCGGGCCTCACGGATCTTCTTCTTCGCCCGTACGACCCGCTGCGCCATCGTCGCAGTGGGGACGAGATAGGCCCGTGCGACCTCTGCCGTCGTCAGCCCGGCCAGACAGCGCAGCATCAGGGCGCCGCGGGCCTCGGCGGGCAGTGCCGGGTGGGTGCAGGTGAAGAACAGCTGCAGCCGTTCGTCGGGAAGGGCGGCTGCGGCGTCCGCGGGCGGGGTGGAAGCGGCCCGGTCCGCTTCCACCTGCAGGACGGCGAGCCGGGCGGCGTAGGTGTGGTCCCGGCGCAGCCTGTCGACGGCCTTGCGGCGGGCTGTGGTCAGCAGCCAGGCGCCGGGCCGGGCCGGGACCCCCTGTGCCGGCCAGTGCACCAGCGCCGCCTCGATCGCGTCGGAGGCGACCTCCTCGGCCAGGTCCAGGTCGCCGAAACGGCGCACGAGAGAGGCCAGCAGCCGGCCGTGTTCCTCGCGGAACACCGACTCCACAGCGCTGCCGGTACCGGGTGCCTGCTCGTGCACCGCGTTCACGCTCCGAAGTCGGCGACCGGCCGCACCACGACCGAACCGCTGCCGCGCGCCCCCGGGCAGCGGGCCGCCCAGTCCAGCGCGGCGTCCAGGTCCGGCACGTCGATGACGTAGAAACCGCCGAGCACCTCGCGGGTCTCCGCGAACGGCCCGTCGACGACCGTCCGCTCGCCGTTCGGGGCGACCCGGATCGTGGTGGCGGTCACCAGGTCTGCCAGCGACTCCCCCGAGACCAAGATGCCCGCGTCCCGCACCTCCTTGTCGTAAGCCGTCCACTCCTGCACGTCGCACTCGGCGGCCCCGCCGTCGGCGTCGATCGCACCGGCGTTGATCAGAAGCATGTACTTCACAGCTGAACTCCTGTCGGTTCCCGGGTCTGTCGGTTCCCGGATCCTGTCGTCTCCACGTGCAGCGAAGCGCCGCACACCATGACGACGAACGGGCTGCGGCCGGATCGACAACGTCTCTGAAAAATTCGTCCAAGGCGAGTCCTCGGACCCGTGCACTGCTCGCCTGCGAGGCTCGCCGGGCTGCTGGTCGCGTCGGGCTGCTGGTCGCGCCGGTGGCCGGCGCATGGGTGTGGGCGACGCTGCTGGGCCTGGGCGCGGGCAGGGACCGCAGGATCGCTGGTACGGCGCACTGGCGGAACGTCCGGCGGGTGGGAGCGAACGCCTCGCTCCCACCCGCCTTTTTGCACCCCTCCTCGCCCCCGAGCCAGCTTTACTCCTCCCCCGCCAGCGTCAGCGTGCGCAGCTTCTGCCCGGCGAAAAGGGTGCCGCCTACGGTGACGACCACGATGAGCACCAGTGCCGCCGGAAGTCCCACCGAAGAGGTGACGTCCGCGCCGCTGCCCGCAACCTTCTCGGCGAGTGCGAGAGCCCACTGCTGCACGCTGAGCGTCTTGGCACCCGGCACCAGACTGCCGATGAGCGCCTCCCAGATCAACGCGTACACCAGGCCGATGACGACAGCGTGCCTGCTGACCGTCCCCAGCAGCAGGAACAGCGCGCTGTAGGCGACGGAGGCGACCGCTGCGGCAAGCGCGTAGGCGACGGCGATCTGCTGGCTGTTGCCGTTCAGGATGAAGCCCGCGACGAGTACCGGTACGGCCGAGAAGACGGCGGTCGTACCGGTGGCGACGAGCAGTTTGGTGACGATGACGGAGGTCCGTGACACCGGCTTGGAGAGCAGATAGACGACCGAGCCGTCGTCGATCTCCGGTCCGATGGCGCCCGTTCCGGCGATCACGCCGATCAGCGGCACCAGTGTGGCGAGCGCGAATCCGCCCAGCAGTTGGCTGGTGACCGCGTCGTCGGCGCCGTTCATGGCGCGTACGGCGGCGGCCACGACGAGCAGCAGTGCCGGGAGCGCACACAGGATGAGCGCGCGGCGGCGACCGAGGAGTGCGCGATAGGTGAGCCGCGCGACCGTCGGGTTGTACATCTGGTCAGCTCCTTTCCGCCGCTCAGGCCGCGACGAGGTACGAGAAGACGCTCTCCAGGGACTCGTCGGAGGGCGAGACGGTGTAGAGCCGGATACCGTGCTCCCGCGCGACGCGGGGCAGCAGCGTGGTGAAGCGGGTGAAGTCGACGGCCTGGATGCGCAGCGCGTCCTCGGCCTTGTCCACCTCGATGCCCGCTGTGGAGGCGTCCGCGATGAGCGCCGCCGCCAGCCGCCGGTCGTCGCTGGAGCGCACCAGATAGCGGTGCGGACGGTCGGTCATCAGGCGGCGGATCTTGCGGAAGTCGCCGCTGGCGGCGTGCCGCCCGGCGACGATGACCTCGATATGGGAGGCGAGCTGTTCGACCTCCTCCAGTATGTGCGAGGAGAACAGCACGGTGCGGCCCTCGTCGCCCATCCTGCGCAGCAGTTCCATCAGGTGCATGCGCTGGCGCGGGTCCATCCCGTTGAACGGCTCGTCCAGCAGCAGCACCGAGGGCTGGTGCACCAGTGCGGAGGCCATTTTCACCCGCTGTCGCATGCCCTTGGAGTAGGTGGAGATACGGCGGTCCTGTGCATACTCCATCTCGACCGTCGCCAGCGCCTCGGCGGCCGCCGCGCGCGGGTCGGGCAGGCCGTGCAGTTCGGCGTTGGCCAGTACGAACTCATGGCCCGTGAGGAAGTCGTACATCCCCTCGCGCTCGGGCACCAGGCCGATGTGGCGGTAGGAGTCCTCGTTGCGCCAGATCGGCGCTGCGGTCGCCGTCCTGCCGTCGGGGCCGGGGGAGGGCTCCAGGGTGACGCTGCCGTTGGAGGGCGCCAGAAAGCCGCCCATCATATGGATGAGTGTGGACTTGCCGGCGCCGTTGGGGCCGAGGAGGCCGGTGACACCGGGGCCGATGTCCATGGTGATGTCGTTGACCGCGACGACGTTTCCGAACCAGCGGGAGACGCGGTCGATGTGGATCGTTGTCACAGTCCAGCCTTTCGGTAGCGGCGCAGCAGGAGGGCGTAGAAGCAGGCGACCAGCGCCACGAAGACGACGAGGTAGACGGCGCCTTGGGCGCCGGTGAGGGTCTGCGCGTCCGGGAAGCCGGAACGGCCGTCGAGGAACCTGCTCTGGATACCGTCCAGCAGCGTGCCGGGCGAGCCCAGCCCGAGCCAGCCGACGGCGCTGCCGTTGTCGGAGGTGAGGGCGATGCCCTGAAGCGCGGTGATCAGGAAGTACGGCACCGTGATCGCCACGATGATCGCCGCGATGCCGAAGCCGCGGCGCGGAGTGAGCGCGGCGATCCAGGCTGCAATGGCGGCGTGCAGCAGGGCGAACAGTGCGCAGAAAACGAGCCCTTGGGCGGCTCCCTTGGTCTGGCCGGAGAAGTCGAGCTTCACCAGCAGGGCGCCGACATACATGATCAGTACGGGTACTGCCGTGAACAGGAAAAGCGCTGCCGAGAGGGCCGCGTATTTGGCGGCCACGTAATCGCTGCGCTCCATGGGGCGCGAAAAGTACAGCGGCGTCGTCTTGAAGCGCAGGTCCATGGAGATGGCCTGCGGTGCGGCGGCGGCCAGGTAGATGCCCAGCAGGGGCTGCATCAGCAGCACGTACTCCGCGTAACCGGCCTCCAGCTCCTTGGCCTTGGTGAGGGCCGCGACTGCCACCAGGATGGCGGCCGGTACGCACACCGCGGCGAACAGCAGCATCGGCAGGACCTTGGACTTGGCCGAGCGGCCCAGCCCGTAAGAGCCGCGCAGCGACTGGGTGAACAGGGCGCGCCGCGCATAGGAGCGGCCCAGCCGGGGGCCCTCATAGCCGCGGTAGCCGATGTTGTGGATGACGTCCTGGCCGCGACGTTCGGCGGTGGCCGCCCCGCCGTGCGCGGGGGCGGTGGGCTGCGCGGCGGTGGGGTTCCCTGTGGCGGGGTGACCTGTGGCGGGGTGACCTGTGGCGGGGTTCCCTGTGGCGGGGTTCCCTGTGGTGCGGTCAGGCGACATCGCCGGCGCTCCTTTCCGTGAAGACCTCGGAGATCTGGTGCCTGCGCTCTTCCATGCGGACCAGGCCCAGGCCGAGGTCCGCCGCGGTGTCCCGCACGGTGTCGAAGACCGATTCGTCGGCGCCTGAGGACTCGCCGCCGATGTCGAGGGTGACCAGGTGCCCGGCGCCGGGTGCCAGGGCGCTGTCGGGCGCGGGCTCGTGCGGGTTCAGGCCCGCCTTCCGGAGGGCGGTACGCAGGGCCGCGGTGCCGTCGGGATGCTCGTCGGTGTCGGTGACCTCGACGGCCAGCACAGCGGTGCGCTGCGTGAAGTCCGCGGTGGAGGAGGAGCGCAGCAGCTTGCCGCCGTCGATGACGACGATGTGGTCGCTGGTGCGTTCCAACTCGCCCAGCAGGTGCGAGGTGACCAGCACGGAGATGCCGAAGTCGGTGTGTACGCGGCGGATCAGGCCGAGCATCTCGTCGCGGCCGACCGGATCGAGTCCGTTGGTCGGCTCGTCGAGGAGGACGAGCCGCGGATCGTGCACCAGGGCCTGTGCGAGCTTGACCCGCTGCTTCATGCCCGTCGAGTAGCCGCCCATGGGGCGGTAGCGCTCCTCGTACAGGCCGACGTGCCGCAGGGTGTCGGCGGTGCGCTCCCGGGCTGCCGTGGCGGGCAGCCCCGACATTCGCGCCATGTGGACGACGAACTCGGTGGCGGACACGTCCGGGGGCAGACAGTCGTGCTCGGGCATGTACCCCACCCGCTCCCGGATCGCGCCGCCCTGGGTGGCCACGTCCATGTCGAGCACGGAGGCGGTGCCTTCAGTGGCGGGGGACAGCCCGAGCAGGATCTTGATGAGAGTGGACTTTCCGGCCCCGTTGGCGCCCACCAGACCGGTGACGCCCGGCTCTATGCCGACGGTCAGCCGGTCCAGTGCGGTCACCCGCGGGAACCGCTTGCTGAGGCTTTCGATCGCGATCACAGTCACGCTTCGACGCTAGGAGCGAATCGTCGCGTCCGCGTCAGACGCGGCGTCGGTTTCCGCACCGGTTCCGTACCTCTCAGGTGCTTGGGCCCCTCCCTCTCAGGTCTGAGAGCCCCGTAGGGGACCGACCCCGAAGATCGTTTCCGGAGTTATCCACAGGCTTGACAGGCCCCTTGACCCCGCCACGGACCGATGTCACATTCATCAGTGTCAAGTTGCTCACGTACCGGAACGGCACGGCGACGGACCGCACGGGTATCGGAACCCGCCGACGCGCGATGCGGCGATGTCAGCGATGCGGCGGCGACAGTGACGCGACGACGACGCCAACGGCACCGACGACCAAGATCGAGGATCACCACGGACGGAAGGCTGGACATGCGCGCGGCGACGATCTGCCGCATGTGCGGCGCTGGCAGGAGGAGGCACAGTCGGTATGACAGGCGGTATGAGCGGAAAGGCGAACGGCGCCGCACCGGGCGGGCACTCGGCGGAGCGCGGTTTGCTGGAGGGCGCGCGGGAGCGCCGGGTCGCCACCGGGGGGATCGAGCTGTGTGTCGCCGAGCTGGGCGACACCACGCGGCCGACGGTCATGCTGCTGCACGGCTATCCGGACAGCAAGGAGGTCTGGGCCGAGGTGGCGCACCGCCTCAAGGACCGCTTCCATGTGGTGTTGTACGACGTACGGGGCTGCGGCAGGTCGACGGCGCCCAAGCCGCTGCGTGGCGGTTTCACCCTGGAGAAGCTCACCGACGACTTCCTGGCGGTCGTCGAGGCGGTCAGCCCTCATGAGCCGGTGCACCTGGTGGGGCATGACTGGGGCTCGGTGCAGGGCTGGGAGTTCGCGACGGTGCGTCGTACGGAAGGCATGATCGCCTCCTTCACCTCGATCTCCGGACCCTCGCTGGACCACTTCGGCCACTGGATCAAGAAGCGGATGTCCCGGCCGACCCCGCGCCGTGCAGCCCAACTCCTCGGCCAGGGGGCCAAGTCCTGGTATGTGTACGCGCTGCATACCCCGGTGTTGCCCGAGCTGGCGTGGCGGGGACCGCTGGGCAAGCGCTGGCCCCGCCTCCTGGAGCTGACCGAGAAGGTGCCCGGCGGCGGCTATCCGACCGCGTCCCTGCCCGACGACGCGGCGCACGGCGCCTGGCTCTACCGGGACAACGTCCGCGCCCGGCTGCGCCGTCCCCGCACCGACTGCTACGCCCATGTGCCGGTCCAGCTCATCACTCCGACCGGGGACGCCTTCCTGAGCGAGCGCCTCTACGACGAGCTGGAGTTGTGGGCACCCCGGCTCACCCGCCGCACCCTCCCGGCCAAGCACTGGGTGCCGCGCACCAGGCCCGACCAACTGGCCGCCTGGATCACCGAGTTCGTCACCGGGAGCGAGCCGGGGATGCCGGCCCGGGAGCCCGCCGCCACCGGCAGACACGCGGACCGCTTCGCAGGCCAACTGGTGCTGGTGACCGGCGCAGGCAGCGGCATCGGCAGAGCGACGGCCTTCTCGTTCGCCGAGGCCGGAGCCCGGGTGGTCGTCGTCGACCGGGACGCGGAGAGCGCCGCCCGTACCGCGGACATGGCCCGGCTGGCGGGCGCACCACAGGCGTGGGCGGAGACGGTCGACGTCGCGGACGAGCAGGCGATGGAGAAGTTGGCCGAGAAGGTGGCCGCCGAGTACGGCACGGTCGACGTGCTGGTCAACAACGCGGGCATCGGCATGGCGGGCTCCTTCCTGGACACCAGCACCGAGGACTGGCGGCGCACGCTGGACGTCAATCTGTGGGGAGTCATCCACGGCTGCCGCCTCTTCGGACGGCAGATGGTCGAGCGCGGCCAGGGCGGGCACATCGTCAACACCGCTTCGGCCGCCGCGTATCAGCCCTCCCGGGCCCTGCCCGCGTACAGCACCTCCAAGGCCGCTGTGCTGATGCTCAGCGAGTGCCTGCGCGCAGAGTTGGCGGGCCAGGGCATCGGCGTGACGGCGGTCTGCCCCGGCTTCGTCAATACCAACATCGCCGGCACCGCGCGGTTCGCCGGGGTGGAAGAGGCGGAGCAGGAGCGCCTCAGGCGCCGGACATCCCGGCTGTACGGGATACGGAACTACCCGCCCGAGAAGGTTGCGGAGGCCATCCTGCGGGCCGTCGTCCGGAACCAGGCCGTGGTGCCGGTGACGCCCGAAGCCCGCGGGGCACGGCTGATGTCCCGCTTCGCCCCGCGGGCCCTGCGCGGCATCGCCCGTGTCCGGCCACCCATGTAGACCTTCAGCCACCCGTCCCAGGCCGAGGTGACCAGCGGCGGGAGACCCTCGCCGGGCACCGCCGTGCCAGCTGTGTCACCCGTTGTGTCATCCGTGTCAGCTGTATCTGAGGAGACCACAACCATGCCTCCGTCCTCCCGGTCCACGAGCCCCGTCCCGGCGTCGGCTTCGCCGTCCGAGCCGGAGTACCGCATCGAAGATCTCGCGCACCGCAGCGGTGCGACGGTGCGCACCATCCGCGCGTACCAGGACAAGGGCCTGCTGCCGAAACCGGAACGGCGGGGGCGGGCCAACGTGTACGACGACTCGCACCTGGCGCGGCTGCGGCAGATCGCCGACCTGCTGGAGCGCGGCTACACGCTGGCGTCGATAAAGGAGCTGCTCCAGGCATGGGACGAGGGTCGTGGCCTGGGCGGGGTGCTGGGCCTGGTCGCGGAGGTGGACGGGCCGTGGACGGACGAGGAGTCGGGCCGCATCTCGCGGGCCGAGCTGGACGAGCTGTTCGGCGGCGAGTACGACGAGGCGGCCGTCTCCGAGGCGGTGGCCCTGGGCGTGCTGGAGCCGCTGCCGGGGCGGGAGGACGAGTTCCGGGTGCCCAGCCCGCAGGAGCTGTCGGTGGCGGCGGAGCTGCACAAGGCGGGGGTGCCGCTGCTGGCCATCACCGAGCAACTGCGCGAGCTGCGGGGCCAGGTGGAGCACATAGCCGCCCGCTTCCTGGACTTCACCAACGAGCACGTCTTCGTCCGCTATCTGGGCGCCCATCTCTCCGATGTGGACGCCTCCGAGGCAGCAGACCTGGTGCGCAGGCTCCGCCCGCTGGCGCAGCAGACCGTGGAGGCCGAACTGGCCCGAGCCATGCACAAGTTCGCGGCCCGCAACCTCCGCGACCACCTGCGCTCGGCCGCCGCCGCCCCGGCCTCCGCCGCTCGGGGCGGCACGGGCCGGATCGAACCAGTCCGATTGCCTGCCGAAACGGTCGAGGCAGTACGCGAGTTGGTCGGCGAGGCCCGCGTGCCGGACTTCATCGCCGCAGCGGCAGAACGGGAGGTAGGGGCCCGCGCAATGGACCGTATGACAGCGGAACGGGGGTGACGCGAACCCCGGTCGTTAGCACGTAATCGTTCGGGTTCCGGCCTTGTCAGTTGTGGGTGAGGGGGCCAGCGTGTGGGGGGTCGAAGTGCCATAGAGGGGAGCAGATCATGCGAAGACGTGTCTTTCTGGCGGGTGCCGCTGTCACGGGCTTAGCGGGACTTGCCGCGCAATCCGGCGGTACGGCTGCGGCGGCATCCAGGCTCGTCCGCCCGGGCGCGGGGACCTCTGCGCGGGCGGTCACCAGGGCAGCAGCCGCGCAGCCGGGCTGGCGGCTGATGCCGGCGCCCGCTGCTGCGCCGGCGTCCCGGTTGCTGTCGGTCTCCGCCGCGAGCGCGGAGCTGGCCTGGGCGGTGGGCGAGCAGGGGGTACCGGAACAGGGCGCGGGCGGCAGTCCGTTGGCGCTGCGGTGGGACGGCGCGGCGTGGTCGCACACGGACGTGAGGCACCTGGGGCTCAACGGCTCTCTGCGTGCGGTGAGCGGAACGTCGTCGGGCGCGGCCTGGGCAGTGGGGGAAGACCGGGACGGCGCCGACCGCCTGCTGCGCTGGGACGGCAGCACCTGGCGGCAGGTGCGGTATCCGGGCGACGGCGATCCGGCCACCGTTCTGACCTGGGTGGCTGCCGACGGCGACGGCAGGGCGTGGGTCACGGGCCAGCACGAGGGGCGGCCGAAGTTGCTGTGCTTCGACGGCAGCAAGTGGACGTGGACGCCGCCCATTCCGGGTGCGACCTCGCCGAACGCCCCGTGGCGGGTGCGGGTCTCGCCCTCCGGAGGCGTGCACACGGTCGGCTGGGATCTGGCGCGCTGGGACGAGGGCGCGGCTTCGCGCGGCTCCTGGACGGTGCTGCCGCCGCTCACCGGTATCCGGCTCGGCGTCAACGATCTACTGCCCACAGCGCCGGACGATCTGTGGGCGGTGGGCGCGGCGTTCGGGGTCGGCGGACCGCCGGGCAAGCCGCCGTCCGTGGTGCTGGCCCACTTCGACGGTACGGAGTGGACACACGTCACCGGTGACACACTGCCGTTCAAGATCGGCTCGCTGAACGCCATCACCGGGGGCGGTACGGGAACGGGTGGCGTGGGTGGCGGGCCCGGGCTGATCGGCGGGTGGGACTTCTGGGACGACAGCTCCGCGCACTATCTCCGTTGGACCGGTGCGGAGTGGGCCGGGGAGCGAGGCGCGGCCGACGGCGTCGATGCGTACGTGCGGGATGTCGCAAGCATTCCCGGCACCGGTACCCGCACCGGCACCCGCACGGGCCCGGGTGCCGGCACCAGCACGGGCGCCGGCATGGGCACGGGCACCAGCACCGGCACCGGCACCGGCACCGGCACGGGAACCAGCACCCGCAGCACCCGTGCCCAGGGCGGGGCATGGTCGGTCGGCCACACCCGCAATGTGCCGGCGGCCGAGGTCCGGTTCCGGATCGAGCGCTACGGCTAGGGCTCCCGGACCGTCCCGTCGGCGGGCTTCCAGCCGGGTCAGCCCAGTTGGGCGGGGGCCTCTGTGGCCACGCGCTCGAAGACCGATGTGTCTGCTTCGAAGCGGGTGCCGGGGAGGGGCCAGTGGAGGGCGAGTTCGTCGAAGCCGAGGGTGGCGAGGCGACCGGCGAAGTCCACGAAGGCGTCGAGCGACTCCAGGGGGCGGTCCGGGGTGAAGCCGGTCAGCAGGGTGCGGCCGAGGGTGTGCGGGGCGCGGCCGGTGTCGGCGCACGCCTTTTCCAGGGCCTCGGTCTGACGGGCGAGGGCGGCCAGCGAGTCGGCGGGAGTGCCGGTCTCGTTGGCTGCCGGGTCGCCCGTCGTCAGCCATGACTGCCCATGGCGGGCGGCCAGCCGCAGCCCGCGCGGGCCGGTCGCGGCGACGGTGAACGGCAGCCGGGGGCGCTGCACGCAGCCCGGCAGACCGCGCGCCTCGTGGGCGGCGTAATAGGTGCCCTCGACCGTCACCTCGTCCTCGGTGAGCAGCCGGTCGAGCAGCGGGACGAACTCGGCGAAGCGGTCGGCGCGCTCCCGGCGGGTCCACGGGTGCTCGCCCAGGGCCGTCGCATCGAATCCGGAGCCGCCAGCGCCGATACCCAGGGTGACGCGGCCATCGCTGATGTCGTCGAGAGTGATCAGTTCCTTGGCGAGCGGTACGGGGTGCCGGAAGTTCGGCGAGGTGACCATGGTGCCGAGCCGCAGCCGGGAGGTGGCGGCAGCGGCGGCGGTGAGGGTCGGCACGGCACCGAACCAGGGGCCGTCGCGGAACGGTACCCGCCAGGAGAGATGGTCGTAGGTGTACGCGGCGTGAAAGCCCAGCTCTTCGGCCCGTCGCCACATCTCCCGTCCGCCCTCGGACCAGCGGCGGACGGGGAGGATCACGGTACTCAGACGCATACCCCGAGCTTAAGCGCACCGTCACCGGACCCGCCCGGCCCCCGCACCGCATCACCCCGCCACACACCGCCCCACACTCACCGCTATGGCGCGCCCAACCCATGACCACAGCGGGCCCAATACACGGCACGGCGCCCAGCGCATCCAATACACCGGCACACACCGCCGCACCGGCACACCGCCGCACCCACAGATCAACAGCCCTCACTCAACGAACCAGGCTGTCCGCGGACGGTGTGGCGTCGGAAGGGGCGGCCGGGGCCGGGGTGGGGGCGCCGTGGTGGGCGTGCGCGGCGCGGAGGTAGGTGCGTAGGCGGTCCACCGGGTCGGGGTCGTCGGTGGACTTGGGGGCGAGGAACTGGGGATAGATGATCTCCGGTGCGAGGGTGACGGAGGCACCCAGCTCCTCGTACAGCCGCTCGGTACGGAGGCGTACCCATTCGTCCAGTGGCGTGCTGTCGACCCAGAACGGCAGTTGGACGCCCTGCTCCCCCATGGTGTCCAGAGCATGGTTGACCGTGTCCGTGACGGCATCGTGCGGGGACATCAGCGCGATGGGCAGCCGCTCTGGAACGAAGGCGGCCAGGCGCGGGTCGCCGTCCGAGGCGCCGAGCGCCATCGAGGCCAGCCGCGGGGCCAGCGCCGGCGAACAGTGGAAACCGTCGCGGTACGTACCCGTGGCGAAGATCAGACCCGGCACCGAGCAGCGGCCGAGCAGCGGGAAACAGTCCACCGGGATGGGCCGGGCCCCGGCCATCCAGCGCTGGACGCGGGCGAAGGCGAGGTCGTGGTCGACCTGCTCACACACCTGCCGCATCAGGGCGTGTGTGGAGCCGAGCTCCGCGCCGGTGACGGGCTGGGTCGTGATCAGGTTGGTGGCCCCGATGTACTGATCGCCGGGCTCCGTCATCGGTACGACGTGCAGCCCGCAGGTCGCGGCGCGGTTGGGGGTCCGCAGCACATGACGGGCCCCCGGACCGCTCGCCGCCGTGCGGGTCACCAGCAGGGAGACCCCGGTGCCTGACAGCATGGGCGGCACGGCACCCGGCGGCAGCACCGGCTCGGCCAGGGCGGTGCTGGCCGCGCCCGCCGCGAGCACCACGGTGTCCGCCGCCAGCGTGCTGCCGTCGTCGAGCTGTACGCCGCACACACCACGTACGCCGCCCACGCCGCTCGCACCACGTACGCCACCCTCGCAGCCCGCACCACCCTCGCCGCCCGCACCACTCGCGCCACCACCACGTACGCCGCTCACACCCACACCACGTACGCCACCCCCACCGTCCGCCCCAACCGCGACCCCACCCCCCGTCAGCAGCGACCGCACGCTCCCCGCGACATGCCGCACGCCCAGCCGGGCTGTTGCCGCTTCCAGTGCGGCCAGTACGGCGCGGGCGTCCACCGAGCCTTCCCGGCGCAGATGCAGCACCCGCAGCGGACGGGCGTCGCTGCGTGGCGCCAGGCCCTCGACATCCCGGGCATCGACCAGCTCGTGCGGTTCACCATGCTGCTCCGCGGCGGCCCGCATGGCCTCGAAGTTGTCGGCTGCCACCGCTCCTGACCGGCCGCTGAGCAGAACGAAGGTGCCGGGGAGGTGCGAGGCGCGCAGGGCCGGGCCCGCGGGAGGACCGGCCAGTTCGGCGAGCATCTCGATCCAGCCGGGCCAGGCGTCCAACGCCTCGCGGGCCAGTGCGAAGCGGGCCCGGGTCGCCGGATGCCGGGAGGTGTAGCGGGTGACCTCACCGAAGCAGTTGAGCATCGCCCCGGCCGCGTACGTCGCCGACATCGGCCGCTGCGGAGGTCCGACGACGCTCACCCGCGAATCCGGGCTCTGCCGGGCGATCTCCAGGGCCACCGACAGCCCCATGACGCCGTTACCGACCACGACGACATCGGCAACCTCGGCGACATCGGCAACATCCGCAGTCCGCGATTCCACCGATCCCACCGGTTCCACCCGTTCCACCATGAAGGTGCCCTTCCGTCGGCCGGCCCTCGGTCCAGCGTGCGCCGAAGGCATCGCCCATGCAGCGCGGCGAACGATGAACGGGTGACGGCCCGCATCGCGAGCTCCCGGCGCCCGGCCCCGTTCGGCAGTCGGGCCCGGAACCGGGCATGCTCGGTGGTATGGACCACATCCGTCATCCGCACCGGCTGCCACGGATCCGCAGCACCGAGTCGGCCGTCTCCGTGCTCAGCGCGCTGGCCGAGCGCCGCGGGCTGCCGGTGGCGGTGGAGCATGCGATCGGTGCCGACGAATCGTCGCGGCGTACGGCTGCCGGGGCGTTCGCCGTCACCGACGAGGACGGTTCGCTCCCGCACGAGGCGCTGCTGGAGATCCCCGCGACCGAGGGCCCGGACGGGGCACCGTTCACTCCGCAGATCACGGTCCAGCTCTTCGAGGAGGGAGACGCGCACATCACGCTCGACGGGGTGACGTTCCACGATCTGCCGCGCGAGGCGACACCGGCCTTCCTGGAGGCCGTCTTCGACAGGCGCGCCCATCTGAGGAGGACGTGGTACCCGCCGTTCTGCCGACTGGTGGTGACGCTGGACGACGAGCTGTCCTACAAGGAGATCGTCCCCGTGGCCTACGGCCTCTCCCCCTGGCTGAACTCCTTGGGCGGAGAGAACGTCCGCCCCGACGTCGCGGAAGACTGAGCGCCCCCCAGGCACCCAAGCCCCCAAGCCGGAGGAGGTGCCCCAGCGCTAACGCACCCCGCCGAGGCCGAAGATGCGGGCCGCGTTGTCGTGGCAGACGGCGCGCAGCCACGGCTCCCCCAGCCCCGTCCGCGTCTCCAGCGCCTCCAGGGCATCGGCGTACGTGTAGGGGATGTTGGGAAAGTCGGTGCCCAGCAGTACGCGGTCGCCGAGCGCTGCCAGCCGGGGCAGCGCTTCGCGGGGGTAGGAGGCGGCTTCCTCGACGAAGTGGGTGAAGGCCATCGTCGTGTCGAGCATGACCTCCGTATGGCGTTCGGCCAGCGCGAGGAAGTCGGCGTACTCCGGCATGCCCAGATGGGCGACGACCAGCCGCAGCTTCGGATGCCGCTCCAGTACGGCACCGATCGGGCCGGGCCCGGTGAACGGGCCGGGTACCGGGCCGGATCCGCAGTGCGTGACCACCGGCACCCGCGCTTCGGCGAGCAGACCCCACACCTCGTCCAGCAGCGGGTCGCGCGGATCGAAACCGCCGACCTGGAGGTGGCACTTGAAGACGCGGGCGCCCTGGTCGAGTGCGCGGCGCACATCGTCGGCCGCGCCAGGCTCGGCGTGGAAGGTGGCGGTGTGCAGACAGTCGGGCGTACGGGCTGCGAAGTCGGCCGCCCAGTCGTTGAGGGAGCGGGCCATGCCCGGTTTGTGCGGGTAGAGCATCGCGGTGAACGCGCGTACGCCGAAGCCGCGCAGCACCGCCAGCCGTCGCTGCTCGTCGGCGCGGTAGGTGACCGGCCACTCCCGCCCGACCAGCGGCCCGGCCGCGTCGAAGTACGCCCACACCTTCGCCAGCAGCCGCTCGGGCATGAAGTGGGTGTGGACGTCGATGAGGGCGGGGGCGCCTATGCGCGCCCGGAACGCCGCCACCCGCGCCTGCTCCTCCGCTATGGCATCAGGGTCCATGCCGGTCACCCTAGAGTGCGGCCCCCGGTGCGCAGCGCCCGCCCGCTGCCCCGGTCGGCCGCCCCCGGCGTATGGCCGAACGCGCGGCGGAACACGTCGATGAACGCGCTGCTGGACGCCCACCCGCAGCGGTGGGCCACCGCCGTGACGGGCGTACCCTCGGCCAGCAGCCGAAGGGCATGGTGGAGCCGGAGCTGGGTGCGCCATTGCGGGAAGCTCATCCCGAACTCGGCGCGGTAGAGCCGGGACAGGGTGCGCTCACCGGCGCCGACGGCGGCGCCGAGCTCGGCGAGGGTACGGATGTCGGCCGGGTCCTCGTGCAGCAGCCCGCACACCGCCGCCAGCCGCGGGTCCTTTGCAGTCGGCACGTGGACGGGCTGCTGGTCACAGTGGCGCAGCTGGTCGAGCAGTACGGCGCGCAGGCGGCGCCATTCTGCGGCGGTGCCCCGGAAGTCCCCCGTGCAGGCGAGGAGCAGTTCGCGCAGCAGTGGGCTGACGCCGAGCACGGCAGGCCGGTCGAGCCGGAGTGGATTGTCCTTGACCGGCAGCCCTACCAGGTGGAGGTCGGTGGCGCCGTAGGCCCGGTGCTGGTGCGGCGTTCCAGCAGGGATCCACAGCGCACGCGTTGCGGGGGCGACCCAGGCCCCCGCCTGTGTCGTGACGGAGACGACTCCGCGCCCGGCGTAGACGATCTGGTGCTCGTCGTGCCAGTGCGCATCGACCTCCTCCCCGGGGGAGAGGGCGAGCGTCCGCGTCACGGCGCGGGGCGAGTGGCGGGTTTTCGGCATCGCTTGGCAATTTATCGGAAGCGGTACCGTCGCGCGGCCCCGCAGGATCGCCGTATGACGACGAGCGACCACCTGGTACCCCCTCTCGCCACCCTCCGCGAGCGCCGCAGCGCCAAGTGGCAAAGCCACCCCGCGGACGTGCTCCCGCTCCCCGTCGCGGAGATGGACTTCGTGCTGGCCGAACCAGTGGCCCGGGCCCTCCGCGCGGCGATCGACCGCTCCGACACCGGATACGCGGCCCCCACCCGCGAGCTCGCCCACGCACTCCGCGGCTACGCCCGCCGCGCCTGGGACTGGACGATCGACCCGGACCACGTCCGTACGGTCACGGATGTGGGCATCGGCATCGTGGAGACGCTGCGCCGGCTCGTCTCCCCCGGCGACGGCGTGGCGCTGAGCCCTCCGGTGTACGAGCCGTTCGGCTGGTGGATACGCGAGGTCGGCGCGCACCCGGTGGACGTCCCCCTCGCCACCCGGCCGGACGGCGAACGGCGGCTCGACCTGGAGGCGCTGGAGGAAGCCTTCGCAGCCCCCGGCACCGTCGCGTACCTGCTGTGCAACCCGCACAACCCGCTCGGTCTGGTGCACAGCCGCCAGGAGCTGACGGTGCTCGCCGAACTCGCCGACCGGTACGGCGTCCACGTCCTCTCCGACGAGATCCACGCCCCCCTCACCCTCCCGGGGGCCGCCTTCGTCCCCTTCCTCTCGGTGTCGGAGGCGGCCCGCCACCGCGGCTTCGCGTTCCACTCCGCCAGCAAGGGCTGGAACCTGGCCGGGCTCAAGGCGGCCACCGTCGTCACCGCCGACCCGGCCCCCAAGCGGTACGTCGACCGCTTCTCGCCGCACTCCCTCTTCCGTACCGGGCACCTGGGCGTGCTCGCCACCGTCGCCGCGTACGAGCACGGTGACGCGTGGCTGGCCGAGGTGGTGGCGGCGCTCGACCGCAACCGGCGGCTGCTGGGCGAGTTGCTGGCCCGCCACGTCCCGGACCTGGGCTACCGCCCGCCGGACGCCGGGTTCCTCGCCTGGCTCGACTTCCGCCGCCTGCGCGGCGAGGGCCGGCGCGACGACCCCGCCGCGCACCTGCTGAAGACCGCCCGCATCGCCCTGACCTCAGGACTCGGATACGGCCCCGAGGGCCGCGGCTTCGCCCGCCTCAACTTCGCCTGTGCGCCGGACACGTTGACCGAGGCCGTCACCCGCATCGCCGAGCCCCATGCCATGCTCGGCTCCTGACCGACGCGGAGCCGGTCGAGGACCGGTACGACGATGATGAGCTCCCCCCACCCTCGCGCCCAACACCCCCGGCGGAGTGGGCCGAGTTGAGGCCCGTCCCGACGCGGCAGCCGACGCCCAGGCGGGCAGGCGCTAGCTCCACGCGGGGGCGCGCCGCAGGTGAAGGGCGTACCCCGCGGTCAGCGCCTGCGCGGCGCGGTCGGCTGTGGTGCCCGTCAGCCTTGCCCCGTGCAGGAGGGCCCGGAGGGTGAGGACCTGGGCGGCCATCAGGGCGATGACGGGGTTGCGGGAGGTGAGATAGGGCTCGCAGCCGGGGTCGGCCAGGTCGGAAGGGGCGAGGCGGCGGCCGTCACACATTTGGGCGGTGAGATCTTCGATGCGCGTACGCAGCGCGGCGGATGCCTCGCCGGCCGCCCATCGCAGATAGGAAAGCTCGCGTTCGCCCATGGCGACGAGCACGGTCTCGGCCATGCGCCGGACGACCGGGTCGGGGTTGAGCAGTTCGTGCGCCTGGCAGACGGGGATGCAGGTGCAGACCTTGTTACAGGTGCAGATCGTGCCCCCGCTCCCCGTACTCCCGCTCGACGTGCTGCCGTAGGTCGAGCCTCCGGTCGTCGTGCCTCCGGTCGTCGTGCCGCCGGTGCCGTAGGTCGGGCTCTCCGTGGGAGTGGGGGTGTAGGACGGTGTGTCGGTGTCGTCCGGATAGGTCGGTGGGCTCGAATAGTCCGGCTCGGTGGGAGTAGGGGAGTAGGAGGACTCCGAGTCGCTCGGTGTCGGCGACGACGGGGACCCCGAGCCGCTGTCGTCACTGCACCCGCTGAGCAGCAGGGCCGCCGCGACCGACGAGGCGACGCCCGCGCCGAGGAAGCCGCGCCGCCCGGACTTCGCCGCCCACGGCGGCCGGGTGATGGGCAGCACCTCGACAGGGCCGCTGGAGTCGTCGGCGTTCACCCGCTGGATCTCGTAGTGCGGAGCGGTCTTGTTCTCCGCCGTTCGATCCTTTCCGTCCTTGCCCGGGCGCCTCGGCTCCGGCCAGGGCAGCATCACGTCACTCACTTCGGCCTCCGTGAAGAGTGCAGGGCTCGCCGTCGTGGCCGTCACGCCAGAGGAGGCCACCCGATCCTGCGATGCGGGTGAGGAGCTGGTCCTTCACCAGCTCCCTGGTGATGTGGCAGCGCTGCGAACCGACGAACTCGCCGCGTCCGTTCGCCGACAGGGACTTGTGATAGCAGTCGCCCGCGCAGTTCCACTTGGCGAAGCATCCATCGCAGAAGGAGCGCTGTTCGACGCCCAGCTCGCGCAGTCGGCCGAGCGCGTCCATGTCGAACGTATAGCCGTCCGGCCCCGACGTGCCGTAGAAGAAGACGTCTGCGAACTCGTTGTCCTCGGAGAAGGCTTCGAAGCAGGCCGAGACGTTGCCCGAGGGGGTGAGGCAGAAGTTGTCCTGCGTGATGCCGCAGAAGTGGTTGGTGAGAGTGCCGACGCGTGCCGCGCTGTAGATCAGTTCCTGGCCGAACCGCGCGGCGCGGGCCTGGGCTTCGCGGTAGGCGGCGATGAAGTCCTCTGTCTCGGCGTCGGGCTTTCCCTCGTGCCGGCCGAGTTGGTAGGCGGGTTCCACCTGTACGCGCTTCGGCGTGAAGTTGGACAGGACGAACTCGATGGAGTCGGGCAGCAGCGGTATCTGCTCGGCGGTGACGGTCAGCCGCACCGCGTAGGGGTAGTCCGCCTCCGTGAAGCGTCTCATCGTGTGCATGACGCGAGAGCTCGAACCCGTGCCCCGTACGGTCGGCCGGTGCTTGTCGTGCGCCTCGGGCAGGCCGTCGAACGACAGGCTCATGCCACCGTTGAGGTTGGCGATCATCCAGTCGATCTGCCGGTCGGTGAATACGCCGTTCCCCGCGGACGCCGCGATCACGTCGCGGCCGTCCGCCCGGTCATGGGCGTACGCGAGCGACTCGGTCATGAGGTTCCAGTGGACGCTCGGCTCCCCGCCACCGTGGTAGTTGACCCCGACATAGGGCGCGTTCTGCCGCTTGGCGTTGTCGATGACGAAGTCGATGCCCTGCTTGGCGACTTCCATCGACATATATGTGGCCGGAGCGTCGCCCGCCGAGGCGTAGCAGTAGGTGCAGCGCAGATTGCATGCCGTCGTCAGGAACAGCGTGACCTCGGTCGGCGAGGGATCGCCCTGACGGCGTGTGACGGGTGAATGCGGAGTTCTCAGCAGCCCGGCCTGGCGCGCGAACGCGACCACGCTTTCTTCCCCGCCCTCACCGGTCAGGACGCCGGGAAGCGCTGCCGCCAGCCCCTTCGTCGCGGCGAAGGCGACACCGTGCAGCGGCGCATACACCAGATACGCCTCGTCATCCAGGGGGACGGCGAAGATGTCCGGAGTTCCGTTCAAGAATCACTCCAGTCGCTCGAAGTCGAGCCAGCTCTACGCATCGGCATCGAATCACAACGCAGAGCATCATCCCCAGGTTGTGGATTGCCGACAACGGTTCGGACATCTTCCGTTACCCTGCGCGGCCGTCACACCTGTCAGATGTCAGGGGTGGTCGCCTGTCGGGCGTCAGGAGTGGTCGGCCGCGTCCCCTTCAGGAGCCGGTGACCTATGGGAGTTGGGAAGGCATCGACATCGGGTCCGGATGTCCGGGTGCCCGGGGGTCCTGGTCACAGCACCTCGGCGGCGACCTCCGAGGGGCGGGCCAGTCGGGTGCCTTTCTCCGTCACCACGAAGGGCCGCTGGATCAGCACGGGGTGCTCGGTCATGGCCGTGATCAGCTCGTCGTCGGTCATATCGGGCCGGTCGAGGCCGAGCTCCTTGTACGCGGCTTCCTTGGTGCGTACGGCGTCCCGTACGCCCACCCCCGCGTCGGTGATCAGCTGCCGCAGGGTGGCCGCGTCCGGCGGGGTCTTCAGGTACTCCACGATCTCGATGTCGTAGCCCGCGTCCTCCAGGAGGGCCAGGACCGTCCTGGACGTACCGCAGCGGGTGTTGTGGTAGATCGTCGCCGTCTTCGCCATGCGCCTCATGCTAAGCGGCGGCAAGCCGCGGCCGGCTGACCGGCGTCAGCCGAGCGCAGCGAGCGCAGCGAGCAGTTCGCGCTCGCGCCGGGCGCTGAGTCCGGCCCGCCGCGGCCGGTCGAGGCCCTGCTCGCGTTCCCAGCGCAGGGTGTCGACCAACAGCTCCTCCCGCGACCGATGGCGGAGTCCGGCAGCGCGGGCGGCGGCACCGCTGCGCGCTGACCATCCCTCCCATCCCGGCTCGACCAGCCACATCGGCAGCGACTCGGACCCCATGAACTCGGCCACGCCTTCCTCCTCGCGCAGCCACCCCGAACCGGCGCTGACCACCGGGCCGGTGTGCCCGCCGATGGTCCGGGACAGCTCGATCCACTCCGCGAACGGAACGATGGGACCGACGGCGTCATACGTACCGGTGACCCCCTTCTCCGCGGCGTCGAGCAGCCAGCCGGCGAGATCCCGTACGTCGACGACCTGGGTCGGCAGGTCAGGCGTGTCGGGTACGAGCATCGGCTGCTGGGGGTCGCGGGCTGCGCGGGCCACCCAGTAGCCGGAGCGGTCGCTGCCGTCACCGGGGCCGCCTATCAGGCCGCAGCGGGCGTTCAGGAGGCGGTCGCCGACGGCAGCCTCCGACGCCTGCTCGCAGGCGACCTTGGCCTCGCCGTACAGCGACCGGTCCACCTCGCTCCGGTCGGTCGGGGCGAGGACGGGCGCGGACTCGTCGGCGCCGGGCGTGCCTTGGGACGCGTAGGCGTTGATGGAGGAGACATAGGACCAGTGCCTGGCCCTCTCGCCCAGCGCGCCGAGCGCACCGCGCACGAACCCCGGCTGCCATGACACTTCGACGACCACGTCCCACTCGCGGTCGAGCAGCGGTTCGTACGCCGTCGCGTCGCGCCGGTCGGCGACGACCAGCCGCGCGCCCTCCGCCACGTCCCCGCTCTCACCCCGCGCCAGGCACGTCACCCGATGCCCGCGCCCGATCGCCTCCCGCGCCACTTCCCGGCCCACCCACGCCGTTCCGCCCAGCACCAAAGTCTCCATCGCTCCACCCAAGCACCCCCACCCCGAACACTCACTCGAATTCGCTCACAGCAGAGGGGCCGACAACAGCAAGTGCGCGCACCCTGGTGGCGGGTGCGCGCACTTGTGAGCCGTCGGGAGAGGCCGCACCGCGTCGTCGGCGGAGGTGGGGCCTCGGCAAGGGCGGCCGGGGTCAGTTCTTGACCGGCCACTCCAGCGGGTCCTTGTAGAAGCCCCGGCTCAGTTCGACCGCGGTGGCCTTCTGGCCCTCGGGGACGAGGAACGCGGAGCAGATCTTCTCCGAGGCGCCCGCCTGCACCTTCTTGCTGGTCTCGGTGGCGGGGCAGTTGGGCCACTTGGCCGCGCCCATGAGCACGATGAGGGCCTTGGTGCGCTTGCCCTTGTCCGTCTTGACGACCAGGTCGTCGTCCATGTCGCCGAGCTCCATGGTCTTGCCGCTCTTGTGGGTGACGGTCGACCAGACGTACACGGGGATCTGCGGACCGTCCTCCTTGTCCTTCTTGAGGCCGGAGTTCTCCATGTCCGCCTTCGTGCCGGTCTGCACCTTGGTGGGGGTGACCGTGTACTTGGCGCCCTTCGAGCTCGTCTGGTCGCTCGTCTGCACCGGGCTGGACTCACCCAGGGCGAAGGTCTTCTTGCCGCCCGACGAGCCGGAGTCGGAATCGGAGTCGGACGAGTGCGAGCCGGAGCCGCGGCTCTTCTTCCCGCCGCCAATGTCGCAGCCGGTCACTGCCATGGCCAGCACCAGCGCTCCCGCCACCGCCGGAACAGCACGAGTCCACGTACGCATGTCTTCCTCACTTCCCCGTTGAATAGCCCCGTCGCCCGGCAGGGCGGTTCGCCCGCGCGGCCGGACCAGAGTTCGGCGCCTGTGTTCAGGCGCTGATCCTGCCAGAGCGGAACCCGCACCTCAGCAGGAGGGGGTACCGCCAGGGTTGACCCGTCGCCCTGGACTGCCGCGACGGTCCACCCCGATCTCGGGTCCACGACTGACGCGCCCGCGCCCCGCCCGCCCCTACTGTCCTGTACAGACCCGCAGTTGCGGGAGCGAAACCAACGGGGGATTCACCATGGAACGGAGCACTGGTTCACGTACGCGTACGCGCCGGCGCCGTACCGTCCTGTCCGCCACCGCCGTGGCGGCGGCACTCGCCGTCGGGGGCGTGGGCGTTGCCGTCACCGGTTGGAGCGGTGACGGGAGCGGGGGCGGCAACCGCAACGGGGAGGCCCGAGACGGGGAGACCAACGCCGCGGGCAAGGCCGGCAAGAACGAAAACAAGGGTGCCAAGAGCGGCAAGGGCGACCAGCTGCGCAACAGGGCCGCCGGCGAAGCGAACGGCGCCGCCTCGCCGAACGCCGCGACGTACGGGAACCGCGTCGTCACCTGGAACCTGCACGGACCCGGCCACCACAGTGCCCACGAACAGGCGCGGCAGATCGCCCGTTACCGGCCCGGCGTCATCGGCCTCCAGGAAGCCTGCAAGACGAAGGTCGACAGGATCGCGAAGGCCCTGCGGGAGATCCACAAGCTCGACTACCACGTCACTTACGGCACCATCAACCGCAAGCGCGGCCAGTGCGGCGGCGTCTTCAAGGGCGGCGCATACGGCCAAGCCATGCTGACCGCCGCACCCGCCAAGGACCCGGTCAACGTGCGCTACAGCAACGGCGGCTCGGAACCGCGCGGATACATGGCCGTCACCGTGCCCATCCAGGGCAAGGACGTACGGGTCTTCACCACGCACCTCGCGCAGAAGACGGCGGACGACCAGCAGACCGCGGTGCGCGCCCAGCAGGTGCGTGAACTGGAGGCCGCAGCCCGTCCGCACAGCCGCGCGGTCGTGCTCGGCGACTTCAACACCCTGCCCAGTTCGAGCGAGCTGGCCCCGATATGGCAGCACTTCGCCGAGGCCGACCCGCACTGCGGTGCCAAGCCGGACGCCCGCTGCCAGGGGACGGTCGGCGCACCGTCCAACGCCAAGAAGCTGGACTACATCCTGCTGCGGCGCGGCGCCTTCGATCCGCCGGGCGTCGGCGTCCACGACCCGCAGGACCAGTCGGACCACTCACTGGTGCACGCGGATCTGAAGCCGCTGTTCTGAAGGCGCTGCTGTGCGGCCGTACGGCTCACGGCGGAGGAGCTCACAGCCCCGGGGCGCCCCAGACGGGGAACCAACGGCTGAGGTCGGCCTCCAGCGGGAGGTCGTTCGCCAGGAGGCTGCGGACCTGGAGCTCCAGCCCGTTGTCCCGCTTCTCGGTGCCGCCGGGGATCGGGACGAAGGGATAGAAGGTGCCGCGCTTGTAGAGGTAGATCAGTGCGAGCGAGGCGCCCGAGCCCTCCTGCCGGAAAGACACCAGCGAGCACAGCAGCTGCGGCCCGAAGCCGCCCTCGGCCAGCAGCGTGTTGACGGCGTGCAGATCGTTGACGAGGGCCGCCATGTCGTCGGCGGGCTGGCGCGCCGTGAGCCACGTATAGCCGTAGGAGTCCTGGTCGAACTCGACGGGGATGCCGCCCCGCTCGGTGTCCGCGTCCAGCAGCTCCCGTACCTCCTGCCGGAGCCGGGTGAAAGCGCCGCCCTCCACGCTGGCGAAGCAGACGGCGCCGACGCCGGTCGGCACGAACGCGGTCCCGGCCTGGAGGGTCAGCGCGGCAGCGGGCAGCGCGAAGAGCTGGTCGAGGTCGGGCCGCTTGGGCTTGCTGCGGCCGAGGAGCACGTCCAGAAAGCCCACGGGCCGTCTCCCTTCGTCGGTCCTGTCACTCGCCTCACTCGCCGTGGCCCAGCCGGCTCGATATCCGCCCGAGCTGATCCAGGCGCTTCTCCAGCGTCGGGTGCGAGGAGAACACCGAGGCGAGGCTCTCGCCGGAGAAGGCGGGAACGAAGAAGAACGCGTTGTACGGCTCGGCCTTGCGCAGGTCCCTGGTGGGGATCCGGGCCATATCGCCGCTGATCTTGGTGAGGGCCGAGGCGAGCGCTGAGGGACGCCCGGTCAGCAGGGCGCCGGCGCGGTCCGCCGACAGTTCGCGGTAGCGGGACAGCAGCCGGGTGAGCAGAAAGCTGATCACGTACACCACGGCGCTGACCAGCGGAACGAGCAGCAGGAGCAGGCCCACCCCGTTGTTGTCCCGGCCCGCGCTGCGGCCGATGCCGCCCCACAAGGCCACCCGGGTCATGATCCCCGCCAGCACACCGAGGAACGAGGCGATCGTCATGACGGCGACATCGCGGTGCGCGACGTGCGACAGCTCGTGCGACAGCACCCCTTCGAGTTCTTCCCGCTCCAGCCGGCGCATCAGCCCGGTGGTGGCACACACGAGGGCGTTCTGCTGGTTACGGCCCGTGGCGAACGCGTTGGGGACGTCACTGTCGGCGATGGCGACGCGGGGTTTGGGCATATCGGCGAGGGCGCACAGCCGGTCGACGGCGCCGTGCAGCTCCGGCGCCTGCTGCGGGGTGACCTCATGGGCGCCCATGCTGAAGGCGGCGATCTTGTCGCTGAACCAGAACTGGGCGATGAACAGCGCGCCCGCGATCACCAGCACGATGGGCCAGGCTTTGCCCAGCAGCGCCACCAGGACGCCGACGAGGACGACGTAGAGCAGGCCGATCAGGAACATGGTGGTGACCATCCGTGTGGTCAGCCCACGGTCTGCGACGTAACGCGAGTGACGAGCCATGACGGCCGCTCCTTCCCGAAGCGCGGATGCCCTTCCCGAAGCGCAGAAGCACAGCGCGCATGAAGCACTCACTTCGATTGTGCCTGTTTGGTACGTCGGAGGACGATTTTGGAGGGTGAGAAGGTGATAAGAGCGCTCCGCCCCCTCTGTCCCCGCATATGCCGGAGCCCACTCCTGCCCCGTGCGCCCCTCTGTGCGCTCGCGTGCCCCCCTGGCCTCGAGGCGTGCTCTCATCCGGCTCTCATCTGTGCGGAGCTTCGCACGCCTGTTCAGGCATATGCGGGAAGATGGTGCCTGTGACTCCTCCGACTCGCCCGTCAGAACGCCTCGACTCCCCGTCCCCGCAGAGCCCGCCGTCGCCGGGCAGGTGCACCGCGCCCCGGCTGATCGCCACCGACCTGGACGGCACCCTGCTGCGGAACGACAAGACGGTCTCCGACCGCACCATCGCGGCCCTCGCCGCCGCGGAGGCCGCCGGGATCGAGGTCTTCTTCGTCACCGGTCGGCCCGCCCGCTGGATGGGGGTCGTCAGCGAGCACGTACACGGCCACGGGCTCGCCATCTGCGCCAACGGTGCGGCCATCGTGGATCTGCACGCGGGCCGCCGGGTGATCCGCGTACGGGAGCTCGCGCGGCGGGACGCGCTCGCCGTCGTCCACGCCCTGCGTGCCGCGGCCCCCGGCGTCAGCTTCGCCGTCGAACGCACCGGGGGCATCCACTACGAGCCCGAGTACCCGTCCTTCCCCCATGATCCCGGCGCCTCCTTCGCCCCCGTCGACGAACTGCTCACCGACAGTCACGAGGGCCACTACGCGGAGCCCATCGTCAAGCTCCTCGCCTACCATCCGTCCGGGGACCCCGACGACTTCCTCGCCCTCGGACGCAAGGCCGCCGGAGCCCACGCCGAGTTCACCCGCTCCAGCCCCAGCGCCCTGCTGGAGATCTCGGGGCGCGGCGTCAGCAAGGCCAGCACTCTCGCCCTGGCCTGCGAAGAACGCGGCATCACCCCCCAAGAGGTCGTCGCCTTCGGCGACATGCCCAACGACCTGGCCATGCTCACCTGGGCAGGCACCTCCTACGCCATGGCCAACGCCCACCCCGACGTCCTCCTGTGCACCACCCACACCACAGCCTCCAACGAGGACGACGGCGTAGCCACCATCATCGAGAGCTTCCTCTGAGCTCCTGTGAAGTCTTGTGAGCTCTTGGCGCCGATGGACTCTCGGCCCGAAAGAGTGCCCACCCACTGACCATGAGCGAAAGCTCGACATCGACAAGTCGGGAGCCAAGGCACACCGAGGCTGACGAAGCGCGCCCTGCAGGCTCGAACCGCCTGCAGGGCGCTGTTGTGCTGCCCGCTTCCGTAGCTTCATAGTTTCGTGGGGGGAGAACGTGGTTTCCTACCACTCGCTGCTGCACGCCGATCTCAAGCCGTTGAAAGAAGCCGTGCAAAAGTGGCACAAGGTTCCGGGTAACTATCGAGAGGTGAAGGTCCAGTTCCACCGACAGGTGGAGAAAGGGCTCCGGAACTCCGACATGGAGGGTGAGACAGCCGACGCCGCGCTGAAAGCACTGGGAAAAACCAGTCGGCAGATCGACGAGGCAATCGGGGAAGCCGAAGACACCTGGCACTTCCTGGACAGTACCCACAGGTCACTGCACAAGTGGAACAAGAAGCTCAAGAGGCGCGTCGAAGAGATCGCGGACGACAAGAACCTCCACATCGATTCCAAGGGCAAAGTTCACTGCAAGCCCAAGAACATCGACGCGTTGAAACCGGACGAGATCGGGCCGCAGGCCAAGCGGTAAAAGGAAGTCGTCGAAGCCCACAACGACTACAAGGGAGACCAACCTGATGGCGACTGAGCTGCACCGCGTGGCCGCGCTCGGTGCGGCGATACTCTTTTCCTTCGGCATCACGGCCTGCTCGGCGGACTCCGACAAGGGCCATGAGCGCGTGGCGGGGACTCCGCTGATGCGAGCCTGTGACGGCATCTTCGACCAACAGATGGTCAAAGAATCCCGACGGTCACAAGTACACGTCGAGAAGGCCGACAGCTACAAAGAAGCTGCCAGGTACCTGCTGCGGCCGGATTCACACAAGACCTACGCCGAAGAACAAGAGGTGTGCAACCTCACAACGACCAAAAAGGGCGCTCCGTCGCAATTGCTGAGCGTGAGCGCTGTTTGGCGCCCGATCGGCCCGAGAAACGGTAATTCCGTAGAATGGCGCGCGCCTTTTGATGGAGGGCGCGCGGCCGGCCATGTCGTCGTGGATTGCCGTAATCCCGGCGGCAAAAGCATCCGCTCGGCCTTCGACGCAATCCAATTGTATTTGTACAACGAACTCCTCAGTCTCAGCTACAACTCCCGCGCCAAGCTGCTCATCGCCGCCGCGAAAAAGCTCATGCCCCGCATGCACTGCGAGAACAAGATCACCTACCCCGACCCGGACAAGGTGGCCCCCAGGTAGAGGAAACTGGTGGACCGGAGCCGCGCGAAAGGCGATAGTGCGGGCATGCCAACTCTCGTAAGACACCTCACAATTGACTGCCATGACGCCTACCGCCTCGGGCAGTTCTGGGCCGCTGTGCTGGAGGGGACCCTTTCCGACGACGACCGGCCGGGGGATCCCGAGGCGTTGGTGGAGGCGTCGGGCTCGGCGTTGCTGTTCGTTGCCGTCCCCGAGGCGAAGAGCGTCAAGAACCGGCTGCACCTCGATCTCCAGCCGCAGGACCGCAGCCGGGACGAAGAGGTCGAGCGCGTGCTGGCGTTGGGCGCCACCGTCGTCGCGGACCACCGCACGCCGGACGGCAAGGGGTGGGTGACGCTTGCCGATCCGGAGGGGAACGAGTTCTGCGTCGAGCGCAGCGCGGCGGAGCGGGCCTCAGCCGGCGGGTAGGGGCGTGGTGGCGCCCGCGGCTTCGCGTTCGCGTGCCAGCATCGCTGCGAAGGGGCCGTCGGCGTAGGCCAGTTGGTCGTAGGTGCCACGCTCGACCGGGCGGCCGTGGTCCAGGACGACGATCTCGTCGACCGCTGCCAGGCCCTGGAGGCGGTGGGTGATCAGTACGGTGGTGCGGCCCTCCGTCGCCGTCAGCAGGTCGGCGGTCAGGGCGTCCGCGGTGGGCAGGTCGAGGTGTTCGGCGGGCTCGTCGAGGACGAGGACGGGGAAGTCCGCGAGCAGGGCGCGAGCCAGCGCGAGGCGTTGCCGTTGGCCGCCGGAGAGCTGGGCCCCGTGCTCGCCGACGAGGGTGTCCAGGCCGCGCGGGAGTGTCGCCACCCAGTCGTCGAGGCGGGCGGCGGCGAGCGCCGCGTGCAGTTCGGGTTCGGCCGCGGACGGCCGGGCCAGCCGGAGGTTCTCCCGCAGCGAGCTGTCGAACAGGTGGGCGTCCTGGGCGCACAGGCCGACGTGGCGTCGAACGGTGTCCGTGCTGGTGGCGAGCGCGGAGACGGCCGAGGACGCGCCGAAGGTGTAGGAGCCCGCCGCCGGGTCCACGAAGCGGAGCAGCGCGTTGGCGAGCGTCGTCTTGCCGGAGCCGGACGCGCCGACGACGGCCACCCGGCGGCCCGGGGTCAGATCGAGATCGAGGCCGGAGAGGGCGGGTGGCGCCTCGGGCACGGCATCCACATACCGAACGGTCAGTTTGCGGATACGGAGGGGGAACGGGTCCGCCGGCAGCGGTTCGGGGTGCTCCGGTTCCGCGACGGGCGCGGGGGCGTCCAGCACCTCGTACACCCGCTCCGCCGAGCGCCGCACCCGCTGCCGGAACTGCACCGCCTGCGGCAGCGGCGTCACCACCTCGAACGTGGCGAGCGGCGTGAGGACCACCGTGGCCAGCAGGAGCCCGTCGAGCGTGCCGTCCGTGGCGGCACGCGCGCCTGCCCATGCCGCCGCCGTGACCGTCAGCCCGGCGGCCAGGGTGCTCAGCCCTGACGCCAGCGCCGTACGGGACGCGGAGCGGGCCGCGAGACGGGTCAGGGCGGTGTCTGCTGCGGTTGCCTCCGCGCGGCGGGGGGCAAGTGCGCCGGTGACCGGGAGTTCGCCGGATGCGGTGCCGGTCAGCAGATCGACCGTACGGACCGCCAACCGGGCCCGCGCGGGGGCCAGTCGGCGTTCCGTACGGCGGGAGAGCGCCGCGGTGAGGGCGGGTACCGCGATGCCCGCCACCGCCAGGCCCACGGCGAGGGCCGCTCCCGCGGCGGGGAGGAGCCAGCCGGTGAACGCGACAGCCGCCACGCCGACGGTTCCGGCGACGGTTGCCGGGAGCAGCCAGCGCAGGAAGTAGTCCTGGAGGGCGTCCACATCGGCGACCAGTCGGGTGAGCAGGTCGCCGCGGGCCTTGCGCTGGAGGCCCGCCGGGGCGAGGCGTTCCAGGCGCTGGTAGACGGTGACGCGGAGGGCAGCGAGGACGCGGAGGGCGGCGTCGTGGGAGACGAGGCGTTCCGCGTAACGGAAGACGGCGCGGCCGATGCCGAACGCTCGGGTCGCTGTGACCGCCACCATGAGGTAGAGGATCGGGGGCTGTTGGGCGGCCCGCGAGATGAGCCAGCCGGAGGTCGCCATGAGACCTACCGCGCCGGCCAGCGCGAGGGCTCCCAACGTGAGGGCGAGGGCGAATTTGCGGCCCAGGCCGCGCGCGTTGCCCCGCACCCGAGCGAGAGGGCCCCGCGCCGTGGCGGCGCCCCCGCTGATTTCGTGGTGCGGGCTGGTGGGCGCCTGCGGGCCGCCTTGGCCCACCCTGCCGCCCCTGGCGGCAGCCTGCCCCAAGGCGTTCGGGTACTGCGCGGCCCCCGCGGAGGCCGGGGCCGAGCCCTGGTGGGGGGCTTGGGGGGCTTGGGGGGCTTGCCCCCCGATTTCGGGAAGGGGCGGGATCGGGGAAAGCTCCAGCACCCGGTCGGCGGCGGCCAACAGCGCCGGCCTGTGGGTCACCAGGACCACCGTCTTGGTCCTGGTGAGACGGCGGACGGCGGTCAGGACAGCCGCCTCCGTCGCACCGTCCAACGCGGCCGTCGGCTCGTCCAGCAGCACGAGGGGCCGGTCGGCGAGGAAGGCCCTCGCCAGGGCCACGCGGCGGCGTTGGCCCGCAGAGAGACCGGCACCGGACTCCCCCAGTTCCAGCGCCGGGTCGAGATCCGGCGCCCCGGCATCGGCGAGCGCCCGGGCGACCGCGCCCTCATCGGCGTCGGGCCGGGCCAGGCGTACGTTTTCCGCGATCGTCCCTGCGAAGAGATACGGGTGCTGGGGCACCCAGGCGATCTGCTGGTGCCAGGCTGCGAGGTCCACCGCGTCGAGCGGGGTCCCTCCCACCAGCACCCGGCCCTCCGTCGGAGGCGTGAAGCCCAACAGCACCGACAGCAAGGTGGACTTGCCGCCACCGGAGGGGCCCGTGAGGGCCACCGTTTCGCCGGGGCGCAGGACCAGGTCGGTCGGCGGGAGCGAGTATCCGGCCCGGCCCTCGTGCCGTACGGCGACCCCCTCCAGCGTCAGCGGAGCCTCCCGTACGTCCACCCTGGCCGAGCCGTGCGCCGGCGCGGGGCGCTCCAGCACCTCGAAGACGGACTCCGCGGCGGCGAGCCCTTCGGCGGCGGCGTGGTAATGGGTGCCCACCTGCCGCAGCGGCAGATACGCCTCGGGCGCGAGGATCAGCACCAGGAGACCGGTGTGCAGGTCCAGCTCTCCGTGCACCAGCCGTGTTCCGATACTCACCGCCACGATGGCCACCGAAATCGTCGCCAGCAGCTCCAGCGCGAACGACGACAGGAACGCCAGGCGCAGAGTGCGCAGGGTGGCACGGCGGTAGTCGCCGGTGATGGTGCGGATGTTGTCGGCCTGGGCCTTGGCGCGGCCGAACACCTTCAACGTCGGCAGCCCGGCGACCACGTCGAGGAAGTGGCCGGACAGCCGGGCGAGCAGCTTCCACTGGCGGTCCATCCGCGACTGGGTCGCCCAGCCGATGAGCGCCATGAAGACCGGGATCAGCGGCAGGGTCACGACGATGATGGCCGCCGAGACCCAGTCGGCGGTGACGATACGGGCCAGCACGGCTGCGGGTACGACGACGGCGAGGCCGAGCTGGGGCAGGTAGCGGGCGAAGTAGTCGTCCAGCGCGTCGATGCCCCGGGTGGCGAGGGTGGTCAGCTCGCCGGTGCGCTGCGTGGTGAGGAAGCCGGGACCGAGCGCAGTGGCCCGCTCCAGCAGCCGGACCCGCAGCTGGGACTTGACCGCGGCACCGGAGCGGTGCGCGGCCAGCTCGGTCAGCCAGGAGACCAGCCCCCGGGCGACGGAGACGGCCGCGAGCAGCAGCAGCGCGCCGCGCTCGAACTCGCCGTGCCGGTAGGCGCCGACGATCACGTCCGCGAGCAGCACGGCCTGGGCCACGACCAGTCCGGCACCGGCCAGCCCGAGGGCCACCGAGGCGACGAGGAAGACGCGCGTGGCACGGGCGTGGTGCAACAGCCGCGGATCGACGGGCTTCATGACGACCCCACCTCCCTCAGTGCCCGCCGGAGGGGGCCAGGTGCTGAGTGCCGATGCGCTTGCGGAACACCCAGTACGTCCAGCCCTGGTAGAGCAGCACGACGGGGGTGGCGACGGCCGCGCACCAGGTCATGATCTTCAGCGTGTACGGGGTGGAGGCCGCGTTGGTGACGGTCAGGCTCCATTCCTCGTTCAGCGTCGAGGGCATGACCTCCGGAAAGAGGGACAGGAAGAGCATCGCCACAGCCGCCACGATGGCCAGCCCGGAGAAGGTGAACGACCAGCCCTCGCGGCCCGCGAGGTTGGTACCGAGCGCGGCCACCAGCGCGACCCCGGCGACGAGCATCGCGACCAGGGAAGCCGCGTCGCCCCGGTCGGCCTGGGTCCACAGCAGGAAGATCACGGCGAGTACGGCGGCGGCAGCACCCACCCCGGTCGCCGTCCGCCGGGCCCGCGTCCGGATGTCGCCGACGGTCTTGAGCGCGGTGAAGACGGCGCCGTGGAAGGTGAAGAGGGTCAGCGTGACCAGCCCGCCCAGCAGGGCGTACGGGTTGAACAGATCGGCCAGGGTGCCGGCGTAC
Organism: Streptomyces sp. 3N207; assembly: GCF_052246355.1. NCBI lineage: Bacteria > Bacillati > Actinomycetota > Actinomycetes > Kitasatosporales > Streptomycetaceae > Streptomyces > Streptomyces sp. 3N207. The sequence continues at coordinate 62,180 of NZ_JBQQBV010000026.1, forward strand.
TCCATGTCCGCGGCTATCCGCACCCCGCGCACGACGTTCGCGAAGACCACGCCCCACAGGAACGCGGTGATCAGCGAGGTCCAGAAGATCGCGTGCTCCCAGTTGCGCTGCCAGTACTCCTCCGGCCGCTTGGCGCGGTACTCGAAGGCGACACCGCGCACGATCAGGCAGAGGAGGATGACCAGCAGCGGCAGGTAGAAGCCGGAGAAGAGGGTGGCGTACCACTCGGGAAAGGCGGCGAAGGTGGCGCCGCCCGCGCTGAGCAGCCACACCTCGTTGCCGTCCCAGACGGGCCCGATGGTGTTGATCAGTACCCGCCGCTCGGCCCGGTCGCGGGCGAGCAGCCTGGTGAGGATGCCGACCCCGAAGTCGAAGCCCTCCAGGAAGAAGTAGCCGATCCACAGCACGGCTATGACGACGAACCAGACGTCATGGAGTTGCATTGCTCAGCGCCCCTGTCTGTCAGTACGAGCTCAGTACGAGAAGGCCATGGGCCGGTCTTCGGCATCGGAGTCGGCGCCGGGGTCGCCGCCGATCCGGGTGGGCGGGTTGAGGTCGGCCTCGGTCAGCTCGGGCGGACCGGCCTTCACGTACTTGACCAGCAGCCGGACCTCGATCACGGCCAGCAGCGCATACAGCGACGTGAAGGCGATCAGCGAGGTGAGGACCTCGCCCTGGGAGACGCTGGGGGAGACCGCTGAGGCGGTGGGCAGTACGCCGTAGACGACCCAGGGCTGCCGGCCCGTCTCGGTGAAGATCCAGCCCCAGGCGTTGGCGATCAGCGGAAAGCCGAGAGTGAGCACGGACAGCCGCCAGTACCAGGTGCCCAGCCGCGGGTTCAGCTCCCGGTCCCTGGTGAGGGCGAGCCGCGGCAACTCGTCCTCACCGGTACGCAGCCGTTCGGCCAGCCAGAACCGGCGGCGGGTGAGGTAGAGACCGACGAAACCGAGCGTGAACGAGGCCATCCCGAAGCCGATCATCCAGCGGAACGACCAGTAGGCGACCGGGATGTTGGGCCGGTAGTCGTCCAGCCCCGTGTCGGCCTTGAACTTCTCCTTCAGCTGCGCGTTGGTGTCGTTGATGCCGGGGACGGCCTCGTAGAAGTTGTCGTGCGCGAGGAAGGAGAGCACGCCGGGGATCTCGATGGCGACCTTGTTGTGGCCCTTGTCGACATCGCCGTAGGAGAAGACGGAGAACGGCGCCGGGGCCTGGGTCTCCCACAGCGCCTCGGCGGAGGCCATCTTCATCGGCTGCTGCTCGTACATGATCTTGCCGAGCCGGTCGCCGCTGACGACGGTGAGCAGCCCCGCGGCCACCAGCGTGACCAGTCCGAGCCGCAGCGAGCTGCGCATCACGGATATGTGCTTCTTGCGCAGCAGGTGGTACGCGGAGATACCGACCATGAACGCGGCGCCGGTGAGGAAGGCGGCGGTCATGGTGTGGAAGAACTGCGCCAGCGCGGTGTTCTGGAACAGGATGCCGAAGAAATCCGTCATCTCGGCGCGGCCGGTCTTCTCGTTGAGGCGGTAGCCGACCGGGTGCTGCATCCACGAGTTCGCGGCCAGGATGAAGTACGCCGAGGCGACGGTGCCCAGCGCGACCAGCCAGATCGTCGCCAGGTGCAGCTTCTTCGGCAGCTTGTCACGGCCGAAGATCCACAGCCCGATGAACGTCGACTCCATGAAGAAGGCGATCAGCGCCTCGAAGGCGAGCGGCGCGCCGAAGATGTCGCCGACGAAGCGGGAGTAGGCGGACCAGTTCATGCCGAACTGGAACTCCTGCACGATGCCGGTGACGACGCCCATGGCGATGTTGATCAGGAAGAGCTTGCCCCAGAACCGGGTCGCCTTGAGGTACTTCTCCTTGTTCGTCCGCACCCACGCCGTCTGGAGCACCGCGGTGAGGGTGGCCAGCGAGATCGTGAGAGGGACGAAGAGGAAGTGGTAGACGGTCGTGATGCCGAACTGCCAGCGCGCCAGTGTCTCCGGCGCCAACGCAAGGTCTGTCACGTCGCTCTCTCCCTCACCTCGCGGCAGACTTCGTGAATGAGTTCACATTCACAAGACCTAGCGTACGACGCGCCCATTTCGGACGTGTGAGCGGGGGGTACCCCTCACCAGGTCGTGGGCGCTCGGTCCGCCCGAGAGGCCGGGCCGAGCGCCCACGGCGGAAAGAGCTACAGCTCCTTCTTGAAAGCAGCCGCTACCTGCAAAAAGATGTCATTGGCCGCGGTCTCGCCAACGGTGACCCGCACGCCCTCCCCCGGGAACGGGCGGATCGTGACGCCGGCCTCCTCGGCGCGCTCCGCGAAGGCGGAGGTGCGCTCTCCCAGCCGGAGCCAGACGAAGTTGGCCTGCGACTCGGCCACTGTCCAGCCCTGTCCACGCAGCTCCGCGAGCACGCGTGTGCGCTCTTTCACAAGCGCCTCGACCCGCTCCAGCAGCGCATCCTCGCTGCGCAGCGAGGCAATGGCAGCCTCCTGTGCGAGCTGGCTCACACCGAAAGGCACCGCCGTCTTCCGCAGCGCGGCGGCCACCGGCTCATGCGCGACCGCGAAGCCCACCCGCAGCCCGGCCAGGCCGTACGCCTTGGAGAACGTCCGCAGCACGCATACGTTCGGCCGGTCGCGGTACAGCTCCAGCCCGTCGACCACCTGCTCGTCCCGGACGAACTCGCGGTACGCCTCGTCCAGCACCACCAGCACATCGCCCGGCACCAGGTCCAGGAAGCGCTCCAGCTCCGCACGGGGGATGGCAGCGCCCGTCGGGTTGTTGGGGTTGCAGACGAAGACGAGGCGGGTGCGCTCGGTGATCGCGTCCGCCATCGCGTCCAGATCGTGCGCCTCCTGCTCCGCGCCCCCGGTCAGCGGCACCTGCACCGAGGCGGCCCCGGAGATCTGGGTGATGATCGGGTACGCCTCGAAGGAGCGCCAGGCGTAGATCACCTCGTCCCCGGGCCCGGCCGTGGCCTGGAGGAGCTGCTGGGCCACGCCGACCGAGCCGGTGCCGGTCGCCAGGTGCGAGACGGGCACCCCGAACCGCTCGGCCAGTTCCGCGTACAGCCCGGTGCAGGCCATGTCGGGGTAGCGGTTGAAGGACGCCGCAGCCGACGTCACCGACTCCAGCACCCCGGGCAGCGGCGGGTAGGGATTCTCGTTCGACGACAGCTTGTAGGAGACGGGGCCGCCGGCGGCTGCCGGACGCCCCGGCTTGTAGCTGGGGACGCCCTCCAGCGCCGCGCGCAGCCGGGGCCCTCCCGCACTCCGCTCGCTCTTGTCACTCACCGCTGCTCCTTCTCCGTCGTCGCCCTCGTGGCCCTCGTCGCCCTCGTCGGCCGAGACCTCCGGCGTCCCGCGCCAATGCTCTTCACCTTATGAGGATTCACCCGCGCGGCGTAGATCCCGGGCAACTCCGGGCAGCCCCGGACCGCGTCGGCCTCCCCGGAGCACGCCGACAAGTGCTCCCTCCCGTGCGTGCGCCTGCGTGCGCCGATGTGCCGCGCGCGCTGTGGCGGGCGCGGTGGCGCGCGTCGCTCATGAAGGTGAGTTGAGACTGCCTCGCCGCCTCGCCACCACACCGGCCCAGCCCGCCCCCGCGGCCGGACACTCGCCGGGTGCCCCCGTTCCGAGCTGGGGTTTCCATGGTCGTCGGCGAGAGTGGCTCATGCAGAATCGTGCCTCCGCACGCCCCTCGAACGCTCCCCGCCGTCAGCATGCACCGGGCCTACGATCGGCTCGCCATGACAGCAGCAGAGAAGCATCAGGCGGTTCGGACATCGGCCTCCGTCCCCCCGCCCACGGCCGGGAGGTGCCTTCCGCCGCGCGGCGGCGCCCGGCTGAACGGGCGGGCGGGCATCAGGGATGTCGCCGCCGCAGCCGGTGTCTCCATCACGACTGTCTCCGACGCCCTCAACGGAAAGGGCCGCCTCCCGGACGCGACGCGCAGCCACGTCCGCGAGGTCGCCGAGCGGCTGGGCTACCGCCCGTCGGCCGCCGCACGCACGCTGCGTACGGGAAAATCGGGCCTGATCGGCCTGACGGTGACGACCTACGGCGAAGAACCGTTCACCTTCACGGAGTTCGCCTACTTCGCCGAGATGGCCAGAGCCGCCACCTCGGCCGCACTCGACCGCGGCTACGCACTGGTCATCCTGCCCGCGCCGGCCCGGCGCGGACCCGCGGGCGCCGGTGGCCCGGACGTGTGGTCGAACGTCGCGCTCGACGGCACCGTCGTCGTCGACCCCTCGGCGCAGGACCCGATCGTCAGCGAACTGCTCCGCTCCGGACTGCCGGTCGTCTCCGACGGCCGCCCCAGCGACTCGCTGCCGGTGGCCGCCTGGGTGGACAACGACCATGAGGCGGCCGTTCGCGGCATCCTCGACCACCTCGCCGAATCCGGAGCCCGCCGTATCGGACTGCTGACCGGTACCAGCACCGACACCTACACCCGGCTCTCCACCACCGCGTATCTGGACTGGTGCGAGCGGGTGGGTCAGGAACCGGTCTACGAGCGCTATCCCGCGCACGACCCGTGTGCGGGAGCCGTCGCCGCCGACCGGCTGCTGGCCAGACCCGACCGCCCCGACGCGGTGTACGGCCTCTTCGACCCCAACGGCACCGACCTGCTGGCCGCAGCGCGCCGCTACGGGCTGCGGGTGCCGGAGGACCTGCTGCTGGTGTGCTGCAGCGAGTCCCCCGCCTACGCCACCACGGCGCCGCCCATCACCACGCTGTCGATGAAACCGGGACGCATCGGCAACGCCGTCATCCAGCTGCTGATCGACGCCATCGAAGGGCTGGCCCCGGCCCGCCCCGTCCAGCGGGTGATGCCGACCGAGCTGATCGTCCGTACGTCCTCCCGGCGCGGCAGCGCCCCCACGACGGTCAGTGCGCCCCGCGCCCCGAGGACCGGATGAGAGCCAGAAGAGCGCGGAACGGGCGGGGCCGGGGCGCCGGCCGGGCCGGTCGACCGCCGGTCCGAGCGGCGTGGCGTGGCCGGGCGGGTCCCTGGGCACGGATTCCGTAGGGTACGTCAGCGGAGAATTCAGGAGGAATTCCCGCCGGGTCGGGCCACCTCGCCAAATGCGCGCCCCCAGGTGCGTCACAAGCCGCGACCAGCGTTCCTATGATTGGGGGCACCCCGGCGGAGGCCGGGGGAGGACGACACCGGGACCAGCTCCCGACCTGGGGCGGCACCCCGGCCGAAAGACCAGCGACCGGGGCCCCATGGAAGGGGAAGGTCCTGCGGTGCACGGCGGCGGCGCGATGGTGGAGGGGTCGATGACTCAGGGGGCCGGTCAGGGACCCGACGTATGGCACGGCGGGACGGCAACGCACGGCGAGGGTTCCGCCCCGGTGCTGTCCGCGACAGCGCAGGACGCCACGGTGCCGCTCGGCACCCGCGTCCCGCAGCAGGCAGCCATGACGGCTGCGACAACACCGACAGCTGCAACAACCGCGGCGGCTGCAACAACTGTGGCGGCTGCGACCAGCACGACGGCCGCGACAAGCACGACGGCCGCGGAGGAGAGTCCGAAAGCGGCGCTCACCCAGTCCACTCCGCCGACCGCTCCGCCGACCGCCGACGGGGCGAGGGCACACGAGCCGGCGCCGGGCGTCGAGCCCACGGCCCCACGCGGGCCCGAGGCCCCAGCGGCGTCGCGGGTCCCGGCCGTCGGCGTCGGCGTAGGGCCGGGCGGACCGGGTGAATCGGGTGAGCCGGGCGGGCGGCTCGATCCGCGGTCGGCCGAGCCGTCGGTGGCGCCGAGTGCACCGGGCTCCGCCCGCACCGACCCCCGCACCCCGAACGCCCGTCCCCGTGACCCCGTACCCGCACCGGTCGCCTCGGCAGCCGACGGCGCCGTACCGCGCGGCTTCGCGGCACGGAGCGGACCCGAGCCCGCCGAACCCACACCCGCACCCGCACCTGCACCCGCACCCGCACCCGCACCCGCACCCGCCGAACCGACGCCCGCAGGGGCCGGGGTGGGGGTTCCGGTGGGGGACGGGTCGCCGGAGGAGTACACCCCCACCGCGCGGGATCTCCCGGTGGTCGAGGCGGTGGCCGCCGCGGGAAGTGGGAAGCCGGAGCCGACGATGGTGGACGTACCGCTCCCGGCCGGGGCGGGCAACGACGGCGAGGGGCCGCTGTACGTCGTCGGGGACGTACACGGCTATCTCGACGAACTGCGCACCGCGCTACGCCAGTTCGGCATCATCGACGCGGACGACCACTGGATCGCGGGCAACGCGCGCCTGTGGTTCCTTGGCGACTTCACCGACCGGGGCCCCGACGGCATCGGCGTCATCGATCTGGTCCGGCAGCTGTCCGCCGAGGCCGCGGCAGCGGGCGGGTACTGCAAGGCGCTGATGGGCAACCATGAGCTGCTGCTGCTCGGTGCGAAGCGGTTCGGGGACACGCCGGTCAACTCCGGTGCCGGTACGGCCTCGTTCCAGGCGGCGTGGCTGCTCAACGGCGGCCAGCGCACCGACATGGAGCGGCTGGCCGACCACCATGTGCAGTGGATGTCCCGGCTGGACGCCATCGCGCTGGCCGACAACCACCTGCTGGTGCACTCGGACGCCACCTGCTACCTGGACTACGGCAGCACGATCGAGGACGTCAACGACGCGATCACCGAGGCCCTCCAGCGCAACGACGCGGAGGAGACCTGGGAGCTGTTCCGCAAGTTCACCAAGCGGTTCGCCTTCCGCGAGGAGACGGCCGGCCCGCCCGCCGTACGCGAGCTGCTGGACACCTTCGGCGGCAAGCGGATCGTGCACGGGCACAGCCCGATCCCGTATCTGCTGGGCGAGGTCGACAGCGAGGACGGCGAGAGCGCGCCCAACGTCACCGGTCCGCATGTGTACGCCGACGGGCTGGCTGTGGCCATGGACGGCGGCGTCACCATGGCCGGAAAGCTCCTCATCGCGCAGCTCCCGCTGGTGCAGTGACCCCGCTCCGGGGGCGTGGGGACCGGGCCGGCGGGGGCGCGCGAAGCGTGGTTCCACACCACTTCTGATTCGCGCGCGGATAACCGGGCAGGTGTTTTCCCAGAAATGATCGGCTGGGGGGCGTAGCTGTAGCGGGTCAATTCTGGAAACTCTCTGTCACGCAGCGCCGGAACGGCTCTACCATCGGCTTGCCGAGACGAGTTGTCCGCCTGCTGACCTGCCCCGCCCTCGACCGGCCGCCTGGGCCCTACGGAGCATCGGGGGATGCACATGAACAGCGCTCCGCACCTGTTGCGCGAAGACCGGCCCGAGTTCGAGCGGGTCCTCGACGAGGCACTGCGAACCGCTCACCGACGCCCCGACCTGGCGGCGCTCGGACAACGGCTGAACGCCGAGCAGTTGCGCACGATGGCGCTCAGCGCAGCCACCGCGATAGCCGCCTGCGCCGAGGCGGAGTACCAGCAGTTCGTACGGCTGCGTGAGGAGTTGCGCCGCCCGGAGAACGCCCCCTCGGTCTCGGGCGTCGCGGCGCGCGGTTCCGGAAGCGGGAACAGCACCGCCGAGGTGCGCGGCCCGGGGCAGGGCGGCGGCAGCAGCGTCAGCGAGAAGCTGGTCGGCGCGATGGGCGGCGAATCCCTCGCCGAGGCGTCCGGCGCCGGGCTGATGGCGGTCGTCTCGGTGCTCGCTCCGGTACTGGCCGCCACGGCCGCCGTCATCTTCCTGCTGCTGGGGTACGCGCTGCGGATGCTCTCACCGGAGCCCGCCGTCGCGGGGCCGATCCGCAGCGCGGGCTGGGTGTTCGCGGCGTTCGCCGCCGCCGGAATCCTGGTGGCCATGGCGGGCCTGCTGCTCACGGCGCTGCGCAACGGCTCCAGTTCCATCCGGGCCCCCGGCAGGGGCGGGCAGGGTGCCGATCCAGGCGGCAGCCGCCTCGCGGAGGAGGTGGCGCTGGCACGCGCCGCCTGGCGCGAGGCACTGCTCGAACGGGGCATCGTGCCGTTCCTCCGCGAGGCGCTGGCCGATCCGAACGGTCCGGAGCAGGCCCCGACGGCGTATGTGCCGCAGCAGCCAGGCAGTCGGCTCGGCTACTCGCACCCCGGATTCTCCAGCCGCCCCTCGTCCGAGACGACGGAGGAGACGCACTCCCGCCCGCGCTTCAGCAGCCCCGACTACTCCAGCCCCGAGTACGGCGGCCCGGAGACCCCCACGGCCTGATCCCGTACGGTCTGATCCCCGTACGGCCTGATCCCCGTACGGCCTGGCGCCTCAGCCCGTCTCGTCCAGGGCACGGCGGAGGTCCGTCACCAGGTCCGCGCTGTCTTCCACGCCGACCGACAGCCGGACGAAGCCGTCCGGCACCTTGTCGCCGCCCCAGCGGCCCCGGCGTTCGGCCGTGGAGCGGACCCCGCCGAAGCTGGTGGCGTTGTTCACCAGACGCAGATTGGCCAGGAACCGGTTGGCATATGCCTGGTCAGGCAGGGTGAAGGAGACGACGCAGCCGTAGCGGCTCATCTGCCGGGCCGCCTGCGGATGTGCGGGATCGTCGGGCAGCCCCGGGTGGCGGACGTCGCGCACCTCGGGGCGGGCAGCCAGCGCTTCCGCGACGGCGAGCGCGTTCCCCGCCTGGCGCTGGGTCCGTACGTCGAGCGTCGCCAGCGAGCGGTGCGCGAGCCACGCCTCCATCGGCCCCGGAATCGCGCCGACCGTCTTGCGCCAGCCGCGTACGGCCGCTGCGACCTGTGCGTTGCGGGTTGCGACATAGCCGAGGAGCACATCGCCGTGCCCGGTCAGCGCCTTGGTGCCGCTGGCCACCGAGATGTCGGCACCCAGCAGGAGAGGGCGTTGCCCGAGCGGGGTGGCCAGCGTGTTGTCCACCGCCACCAGCGCGCCCCGCTCGTGCGCCGCGTCTGCCAGTTTGCGGATGTCGCACACGTCCAGCCCGGGGTTGGAGGGCGTCTCCAGCCACAACAGGTTCGCCCCGTCCAGCTCGGCGAGCTGTGCGTCGCCGCCCGTGGGGGCCGTCCGCACCGTGACGCCGAAACCGTCGAGCTGCTCGTGGAGCGCGGCCAGCAGGTTGTAGCCGTCCGAGGGCAGCACCACCGTCTGCCCGGGGCGGGTCAGCGAGAACAGCACGGCGGAGATCGCACCCATCCCGGACGCGAACGCGATCACCTCGGCGTCCGGATCGCCCGGCGCCTCCAGCTCGGCGACCGCCCGCTCCAGCAGCGACCAGGTGGGATTGGCGTCCCGCCCGTACGCGTACGGCGCCCCCTCCACCTCCCCCGGCAGGTGGTAGTGCGCGGCGAACACCGGACCGGGCAGCGGTGGCTCGTACGGCTCCTCCGCGGGCAGCCCGGCCCGCACCACGCGGGTGGCGTCCGCGTCGTTGGCCGGCCCGTAGTCCAGCTGCGGACCGGTGAGGGGCGGATCGTCCGGTGCGGTCATGGGTGCCTCCTTGCAGGGTTCTCAGGGGCCGCAGCCTCCTGGCTCGGTTCAGGGGCGAAGCGCCGAGCGAGCCGCCGAGCCGCTCTGTGCACCGTAACCGCCGCCGAAGAGCACGGCATGGACGAGAAGGTGCTGGAGCTGGTGCAGCGGGACCCGGTCCTGGCGGCCGGGCAGCGGGCGTACCTCCTCGTACGCGGCGAGGATGCGGGGCAGTTCGGGGCAGCCGAACAGCTGGAGCATCGCCAGGTCCGTCTCAGGGTGGCCGCCCTGGGCCGCCGGGTCGATCAGCACGGCCCGGCCGTCCGCCGCCCAGTGCACATTGCCGGACCACAGGTCGCCGTGGATGACGGCGGGCGGCTGCGGCGGGCCCGCGACGGCCTCGTCGTCCAGCCGGTCGCACAGCCGCTCGACGTCCCGCGCGTCCTGCGGTCCGATGTGGGCGCTGTCCACGGCGGCGCGCAGCAGCGGCAGCAGCCGGTGCTCGGCGTGGAAGCGGGGCCATGCGGCCGGTTTCGTAACCGGCTTGGGTGGTGACGTCAGCGGCAGGGGCCCGAGGTAGCAGGGCTCGCCCGGGGTGCCCCAGGACGGCGCCGGGCTCTCGTGCAGCGCGGCCAGCCGGCGGCCGAACCGTTCAGCGGCCCCCCGGTCGGGCACCCCCGGCTCCACCCACTGGAGGACGAGCACCTCGCGCTCTGCCGCGTACACCTCGGGCACATGGACGGTGCCGGTGGCACGCAGCCGCGCGAGTCCGGCTGCCTCGGCGGCGAAGAAGTCGGCGGGGGCGGCGTCGAGCGACTTGGCGAAGACCGTTTCGAACGGCCCCCCGTCCTGCTCACCGCCCACGCCTCCGAAGACCTCGTAGGCATCACAGATCGAGCCTCCGCCGACCGGATCGGCGTGCGCGACGGCGTACCCCAGCAGCCGGGCGACGCGCTGTTCCAGGCTCCGGCTCACGGGCGGTGTCTCGCCCATCAGCCGACCTCCCGCGCTTCGAGCGCCGCGCCGACCTCCGACAGCAGCCCGGGAACGGCGGCCTCCACCAGGGCCAGGCACTCCGCGAAGCCGCGCGAGCCGCCGTAATAGGGGTCGGGCACGCTCAGCTCGTCCGGATCGGCGTCGGGATCGTACGAGCGCAGCAGCCGCACCTTCGCGGCCTCGGCGGTATTGCGCGCCATGGACCGCAGTTCGGCGGCATGCCCCTCGTCGAGCGCGACGACGAGATCGTTCCGGTCGAACCAGTCCGGATCGAACACCCGCGCGGTGTGGCGGAGCGGGTAGCCGGCGGCATCCAGTACGGCCGTCGTCCGCGGATCGGCGGCATCCCCCAGGTGCCAGCTGCCGGTGCCCGCGCTGCTGATCTCGACCAGGCCGTCCAGCCCCGCCTCCCGTACGTGTGCACGGAAGACGGCTTCGGCCATGGGCGAGCGGCAGATGTTGCCCGTACACACGAAACAGACGCGGTACATGCGCTGTCAGTCCCGGTCCCTGTCGAGCACCAAGTGCAGGGCCCACGCGACGATCGAGATGATCAGGCCGCCGAGGAAGGCCGCGCCGAACCCTTCCACGTGGAAGCTCACGTCAAGCTGGTCCGCGACCCACGAGGTCAGCATCAGCATCAGCGCGTTGATCACCAGCGTGAACAGCCCGAGCGTGAGCAGCAGCAGAGGCAGTGACAGCAGCTTCACGATCGGCTTGACCACGACGTTGACGACACCGAAGATCAGGGCGACGACGAGCAGCGTCAGCGCCTTCTCACCTCCGGAACCGCCGGTCAGCTCGATATCGCTGAGCAGCCAGGTCGCCACGGCAAGGGCTGCTGCGTTGGCCAGCGTCTTGATGAGGAAGTTCATACTCAGATCGTGGCAGAACAGCCGCCCTGCCAGGGAGAGGGGACAGCGTTGAAGGCATTCCGGCTGGACGAACTGGAGGCGGAGCGCGCCGCCAACGACGGCGCGTACCTGCGGTTCCTGCACGAGCGCAATATGTCGGCCGGCCTGTACGCGCTGGATGCGGGCGCCGCCGACCGGCAGCAGCCGCACGCCCAGGACGAGGTGTACTTCGTGGTCAGCGGGCGCGGCTCGATCACCGTCGGGGACGAGACGACGTATGTGGCGCGGGGCAGCGTCGTCTACGTACCGGCCGGGGTGACGCACAAGTTCCACCACATCTCGGAGGACCTACGAGTCCTGGTGGTCTTCTCGCCCCCCGAGGGCTGAGGCGGCATTCGGCCGCCGTACTTCAGGGTCGCCTCAGGGTCGGATTCAGGGGAGGACCGGGGCCCGCACCGCTCCGTCGCCTTGCGGCCCGCCCTAGCATCGAGGTCAGAGGGCGCGAAGCCTTCGAAAACTCTCAGAGACGGAGCACACAGTCATGGACGTGAAAGGCACCCTCTCCGGCCTGCCGTGGTGGGTCACATGGATCGTCATACCGGTGATCGCGCTGGTCGTCTTCGGCGGCCTGATCGCCAATCTGGTCGGCTTCCTCATCGGCCTGCTGTTCAAGGTGCTGGTCTTTGTCGCCCTGGTGGGCGGTGTGGTCTACCTCGTCCGCCGCGTCAAGGCCGGCGGCTCCAGCCGCAATGATTGGTGACCCCGCAACTCCCTGGGAGGGAGAGCCCTCACTTCGGCTTGCGGCGCCTGCCGCGACCGCCGGCGGCGGGACGGCGAGCGGCCGCCGGGCCTCCCGGTGAGGGGGCCGGAATGCTCGGCGGAGCCCCCGGAGGCGGAGGCGCCATGTGCGGAGCCGCCATGTGCGGGGCGCCATCTCCGGGGCGGCTCCGGTCGGCGGAGACGACGAGCGCGGCCAGCAGGGTGGTGACCGGGACCGAGGCGACCAGCCCGATGGAACCGACGAGCGTCCGGATGATCTCCTCGGCGACCACCTCACTCGTGGCGACCATCGTCACATCGCTGCGCGCGATCGAGAAGAGCAGCAGCAGAGGCAGCGACGCACCCGCGTAGGCCAGCACCAAAGTGTTGACGACGGACGCGATGTGATCGCGCCCGATCCGCATCGCGGAGCGGTAGATACCACGCCAACTCGCCCCCGGATCGGCTTCTCGGAGCTCCCACACGGCCGATGTCTGGGTGACCGTCACATCGTCGAGCACCCCGAGCGAGCCGATCAGTACCCCGGCCAGCAGCAGGCCCCGGATCTCGATGCCGGGATAGAGCCCGTGCACCAGACCGGTCTGGTCGTCGGTGTTGCCGGTCAACTGCGCCCAGCCGATGAACAGCGAGCCCAGCAGCCCGATCAGCAGCAGCGAAACCAACGTGCCCAGCACCGCCACCGACGTACGGGCCGACAGGCCGTGGCACAGATACAGCGTGGCCAGCATGATGGCGCTGCCCCCGACCACCGCCACCACCAGCGGATTCGAACCCTGCAATATGGCGGGCAGGATGAACAGCGTCAGTACGGCGAAGCTGATGACGAGGCCCACCAGCGCCAGCACCCCGCGCAGCCGTCCCACCAGCACCACCACCAGCGCGAAGATGCCGGCGAGCAGCACCATCGGCAGATCGCGGTCGGTGTCGACGACGCTGTACTGGAGGTTGCGCGGCGCCTTTTCCGCGTACCCGACGACGACGCCCTGGCCGACCGAGTAGGTGCGGGTGGCGTCCGGCGGCACTGCCTCGGTGAAGGTATGGCCCTTGTCCTTGCCCTCGGTGACCTCGATCGTCGCCTTGCGGCACGGTCCCTTCGAGGCACCGCTCTCCTGTGTGCCGCCCGGGGTTTGGGCGGCGCCTCCCGAGGAGGCGGGCGGCTGGCGGATGTTGGCCTTCTCACAGTCCACTTCAACCAGTTTGACGACTTTCGCGTCGAACGTCGGCCGGTCGAAGCCGACACCGGAGTGGTCGTGCTCATGGCTCGGCGCACCCCCCGGCCACAGCACCACCAACCCCGTCAGCACCGCCACCGCGAACGGCACGAGCACGGCCGCGATGATCTTCCGCAGATGGCGGGAGACGGGCGCGGCGGGCCCATGTGCGTGCGCGTGCGCCTGGGCGTGGCCGGGGGCATGGGAGGGGCCGGATGCGGGGCCCGGAGGGTGCGCGGGGCCGGGGGCGTCGGAGTGGGTCACCGCCCGATCATCGCAAGAACAGCCGTGCGGGGTGTTCAGTCCGGCCCGTGTGCCGTTAGCGTAGAGACGCCTTTGCACATCGCGGGAGCTCCGAGCACGGGGCTGAGAGGGCGCTGACCTCCGTGGAAATCACCACGGAAACGGCTGCGCCGACCGCCGAACCTGTTACCGGGTAATGCCGGCGTAGGGAGTGGGTCTCATGACCACGCAGGATGCACACGCGCGTGCCGAAAACGCGACTGCCGCAGCGGCCGAGAAGGCGATCGGCTCGCACAAGGGATATCTGCAAGGACCACGCCCGGACATCCGGGTCCCCGTCCGACGGGTGCATCTCACCAACGGCAAGGACGTGACGCTCTACGACACGTCCGGGCCGTACACCGACCCCCACATCGACACCGACGTACGCCGCGGTCTGGCGCCGCTGCGCGAGAACTGGATCATCCAGAGGGGAGACACCGAGGAGTACGCGGGCCGTGAACTGCGGCCCGAGGACGACGGCATCAAGCACACCAGCCCACGCGGTGGGCTGCTCCGGAGCGAAGCGGCTGACCTGGCAGGTCTCGATGCCGTCTTCCCCGGCCGCCCGCGCCAGCCGCGCCGGGGCCGGAACGCTACGGCCGTCACCCAACTCGCGTACGCGAAGCGGGGCGAGATCACCGCGGAGATGGAGTACGTCGCCCTCCGCGAGAACCTCACCCCCGAGTTCGTCCGGGACGAGATCGCCGCGGGCCGCGCCGTACTGCCCGCCAACGTCAACCACCCGGAGACCGAGCCGATGATCATCGGCAAGAACTTCCTGGTGAAGGTGAACGCCAACATCGGCAATTCGGCCGTCACCTCCTCCATCGAGGAGGAGGTCGAGAAGATGACGTGGGCGACCCGGTGGGGCGCCGACACCGTCATGGACCTCTCGACCGGCCGCAACATCCACACCACCCGCGAGTGGGTGCTGCGCAACTCCCCCGTCCCCATCGGCACGGTGCCGCTGTACCAGGCACTGGAGAAGGTGGACGGCAAGGCGGAGGAGCTGTCCTGGGAGGTGTACAAAGACACCGTCATCGAACAGTGCGAGCAGGGCGTCGACTACATGACGGTGCACGCCGGCGTACTGCTGCGCTACGTACCGCTGACGGCGAACCGCAAGACCGGCATCGTCTCGCGCGGCGGCTCGATCATGGCGGCGTGGTGCCTGGCGCACCACAAGGAGAGCTTCCTGTACGAGCACTTCAGCGAGCTGTGCGAGATCCTGCGCACGTACGACGTGACGTTCTCGCTCGGCGACGGGCTGCGCCCCGGCTCGATCGCGGACGCCAACGACGCGGCGCAGATGGCCGAGTTGGACACCCTGGGCGAGCTCAACCGGATCGCCAAGGCGCACGACGTGCAGACCATGATCGAGGGCCCGGGCCATGTGCCCATGCACAAGATCAAGGAGAACGTCGACCGCCAGCAGGAGGTCTGCGAGGAGGCCCCGTTCTACACGCTCGGCCCGCTCACGACGGACATCGCACCCGCCTACGACCACATCACCAGCGGCATCGGCGCGGCGATGATCGGCTGGTGGGGCACGGCGATGCTCTGCTACGTCACCCCGAAGGAACACCTGGGGCTGCCGGACAGGGACGACGTCAAGACGGGTGTGATCACCTACAAGATCGCAGCCCACGCCGCGGACGTGGCCAAGGGCCACCCCGGAGCCCAGGACTGGGACGACGCACTGTCCGACGCCCGCTTCGAGTTCCGCTGGGAGGACCAGTTCAACCTGGCCCTCGACCCGGACACGGCACGCGCGTTCCACGACGAGACGCTGCCGGCCGAACCGGCCAAGACCGCGCACTTCTGCTCCATGTGCGGGCCGAAATTCTGCAGCATGAAGATCTCCCACGAGATCCGCGAGCAGCACGGGGCGACGATGGAGGAGGTCGAGGCCGGAATGGCGGAGAAATCCCGGGAGTTCGCGGAGGCGGGAAACCGGGTGTATCTGCCGATGGCGCAGTGAACCCGACGACGCGGTGAACCGGCGCCGCTGAGTGCGAAGGGCGGTTCGTGGCTCCCCCCTCTTGCCACGAACCGCCCGGCTCTGTGCGCTGCGCTGCCCGGCTCTACGCGCGAAGCTGCGCAGACGACAAGAGTAGTTGACTCTGCGTCAGTGTCCAATCACTTATCGATATAGACTTATCGGGAGATTTAATCGTCCACCACGCACAGTGACGAAAGCGGAGGGTTTGGCCCGGGCTGTTGTGGGCCAGACCTCCTGCATGTTCGTCGAACGTCCCGTGGTCAAGCGGACTGCCCGCGCCATCCTCCTCGCCCCCGGTGACGGCCGGGGCCGGCCCGCGGAGCTGATCCTCATCAAGCGCACCAAGCCCGGTCAGGAGCCGTACTGGATCACGCCGGGGGGCGGTGTCGAACCCGACGTGGACCGAACGGTGGTGGACGCCCTGCACCGCGAGGTGGCCGAGGAACTGGGGGGCCGGATCACCGATGTGGTGCCCGCATTCGTGGACACGGTGAGTGATCCCGCGGAGACGCCGGGTGGAGTGAAGGTACAGCACTTCTTCGTGTGCCGGCTCGTCTCTCTCGACCCCCGCCTACGGCACGGACCCGAAGTGGAGGAGCCACAGGGGGAGTACGAGATCGTACGGCTGCCCTTCACCCCGGAGGGCCTCACCTCCGTGGAGGTCGTGCCGCCGTCGCTGCGGGCCTTTCTCGCCGCCAACATCGAGGGCGTACAGGCGTTGCTCGCGCCCGACCTGAGCTGACCTATCCGAACCAGCCCTGGAATCCGGCGGATTCGCGCGTTTCGTCCGACTCCGCGCTGCGGCCCCGGCGCTGTGCCTCGGCCAGCGCCCGTTCGGCCTCCAGGCGCCAGGCGGAGATGTCCCGGGCGTGCTCGGTGGGCTCCCCGTTCCCGGACCGCGCCGAGATGGCGGCGGAGACCGCCGAGGAGGCGGCGGGAACGGCGGCCGACGGGGCGGCAGCCGCATGCCGCCGCCGGGGCAGCGGCGTGGGCCCGGCGGCATACGCGGGCTCGAGTCCCGCATCACGCTCGGGCTCGGGTTCGGGCTCGGCCTCGGCGGCTGCCGGTTCCGGGCTTGTGGCGGGTCCTCGCGTCGGCTCGTACGCAGGCTCCTGCGCGGGCGGGGTTGCTGGAGCGGGCGGCACGACGGGCAACGGCGGCGCCGCCGGGACAGGCGGCACTTGGGGGGCTCGCTGCACCGGTGGGGCTTGCGGTGTCTCCGGGCCGGCGTCGGCGGAGGCGGACGCCGGTGCGGGCGGGGCCCCGGGAACCGCGGGGAGTTCGGGCGGCGGCGACGGCGGCGCCGCGAGCGTGAGTGTGTCCTCGCCGAGCACCGCGCTGACCGCCTCCTCCGCGGCGGGCTCCGTGGCGGGCACAGGCTCCGAGGCGGAGACGGGCTCCGCAGCGGGCACCGGCTCGGCAGCGGGCGCAGGCTCCGCGGCGGGCGCAGGCTCCGCGGCCGTTTCCGGCTCCGAGGCTCCGTCCATGGCTGTCGCCGCCTCCCGGCGGGTCTCGCGGGCGTCGCGGGCGGCACCGAAGAAGTCGCCGCCCTTGCGCTTGTAGTCGTCGGTGCCCCATTCCCGCGCGGGGCGGCGCGGGGCCTTCTGGAGATGCGGGATGTGCTTGGCGCAGTGGATGTACGCCTCCTCCACCTCGACCCGCACCCACAGCACGGCCCGCCGTCCGGGCACCGGGTCCTGCGGCAGGTCCGGGACCCAGGGGCGCAGTTCCGCGTCGTCCAGCACCTCGGCACGGCCGTTGATGTGCAGTCCGATCCTCGCCCGGAGGAAGTCGATGAGGAGGATGCCCACATGGGGGTTCTCCTGGATGTTGCCGAGGCTGGCGTGTACGCCGTTGCCGCGGTACTCCGGGAAGACCAGCGTCCGCTCGTCCAGCACCCGCAGGAACCCGGGCGGCCCGGCGCGGAAGCTGTTGTCGCACTCGCCGTGGCGGTCGGCGGTGGCGAGGAAGAACATCTCCTGCCGGCGGGTGAACTCCTGCATCCGCTCGTTGAGGTGGTCGAGCACCTGGTCCTGGTAGAACCGGTTGGCGCGGCCGTCCGAGCCGATCCGCTGCTGGAGCGCGTGCTCCCCGTCGCTGCCGGGCAGCCGCCGCGGCGGGCCGTGGTCCGTGTCCGCGCCGTGGCCCGCGCCTGCTATGTGTCCCGCGGACCCGTCGCCGTATCCGTTCGCGTCACTCAACGCCGCCACTCGTCCCTTTCCTCAACCGGCCGGCCCTGGTCAACCGATCCGCAACCGGACCTGGATTCGCGGCCCTCGACAGCCACAATCCGAACACCCCACCATCTAGGCCCCCTGCGCGACCAGTTCGTCGAGGGAATCGTGGCGTATGCGGTGGGTCGGGATGCCGAGCCCGATCAACGTCTCGACCCCGGTTTTGATCATTCCGGGCGGTCCTGACAGATAGCCGTCGTACGTGGGCCACGGGCCGTATCTGCGTACCGCGTCGGGAAGTTCACCGGCAAGCGCCTGTGCCGTGGCCTGCGCCGCGCCCGCTGCGACGACGGGGCGTACGGACAGCCAGTTGTGCCGGTCCTGGAGGCGCAGCATCGTGTCCAGGTCGTAGAGGTCGTGGTTGGTGCGTGCGCCGTAGAAGACCTCGACCGGGCGCGGCCTGCCCTGCCCTGCCACGTCCTCGACCAGCGCCTTGATGGGGGCGATACCGGTGCCGCCGCCCAGACACAGCAGTCCGCTGTCGGCGCGGTGGTCGACGACCATCGAGCCGGCGGGCGGGCCGAGCCGCAGCACATCGCCGGGCCGGGCACGCTGCACCAGCGCGGTGGAAACCCACCCGGCGGGCACGGACTTGACGTGGAAGGTCAACAGCCCGTCGGGACGCGGGGCCGACGCGAAGGAATAGTGCCGCCACACCCGTGGCCACCAGGGCGTCTCCAGGCTGGTGTACTGCCCGGCGCGGAACGGGTACGGCTGGTCCGGGCGGACGGTGATCACGGCGATCTCCGGGGTGCGCAGCTCGTGCGAGACGATCTCCGCGTCCCACCAGGCCGGTGCCCGGCGCTCGTCCTCGGCCGCCGCGTCGATCATCGTCTGGGAGATCGCGGTGTAGGCACGCACCCAGGCCGCCTCGGTACGCGGGCCCCAGCTGTTCGGCGCATAGCGCGCGATCGCGGCCATCAGGCACTCGCCGACGGCCGGGTAGTGGGTGGGGAGGGTGCCGTACTTGCGGTGGCCGCGGCCCAGGTTGGCGAGGTAGTCGCCGAGCAGCTTGCCGTCGTCGTAGAGGCGTACGGCGGTCAGCAGCGCGCGGAAGAGCCGGTCGCGCTGGTTGTCCATGGCGGCCGGGAACATCTCGCGCAGCTGCGGGTACTGGACGAACAGCAGCGCGTAGAAGTACGCGGTCGCAGCGCCGGCGGAGTGTTCCAGCTCGGCCATGGATGTCCGGATCAGCTCGGAATCGGTGGCTTGTTCCGCAGCGGGGGCCGGTGCCGGGGTCGGTGCAGGGGCCGGCACGGTGCCGGGAGCCGCCTCGGGAGCTGCCGTTCGAGCGGGGTCCGCCGGTTCCGACACTTCCGCCGCCGGTCCGCCTTCCGGTTCCGGTTCCGCTTCCGGCTCGGCCGCGGCTGTTCTGGTGCTCTGCGGGGTCGGTGTCGCGTCCAGTGCGCCTGGCGCGGGGCGCTCCGCGGGTGCGGCATCGGACGCCGGGGTGAACCATCCCCATCCGCCGCTGCCACCGGCGGACGCACCGTCGCTGCCCGACATGGTGGTCATGCTCGCCTCGCCTCGTACCTCTTCCGGACGTTCTGTGCACATCCGTGTTGCGAAAGTTCCGGTAAACCGCCCCCTGCGAACATCGAGCGAGGAAACCTTTGCAGTCCTTACAGCACGATGCGGGAGGGAACCGACCATACCGTGAAGCGTTCACGCCACAACCCCTGCTCGTGGTTCCGGTGAATTCCGTCATTCGGAACACGAACCGGAATTACCGTGCCGGAGAGACGAGTCCGTAGGCGTCCCGTAGATCACGACCGGTGTAGTGATGCGAAGCGAGGGAGCGTACGTGCTGATCGGCGTTTACCGCCACGGAGACCGGGACGGTGGCGAACAGCTCGGCGTCCGACAGGGAGTCACCGTATGCCACGCAGTCCTGGGGCCGGACGCCGAATTGGGCGCACAGCTCCTCCGCGATCTTCACCTTTGACGACGGCGAAAGAATCCCGGCCGGATCGAGGGGACGCATCGGATACTTCGTACTTCCGTTCGGAATTGCGCGCGGAACCTCCGGCCACTGTGAACCGTGGGTAACGTCGGCCCCCCAATTCTGTAGTCGGCGCACAAAAAAATCCGGCGAGAGCGAAATCACGGCACAGCGCTCCCCGTTGGCCCTGATGTCCGCCCACACCTCGCGAATACCCGCCAGCCATGGCGCTTCCGCGAAGGCGGCGCTCACGATCTCGTCGGTGAGCTCCGACCACAGCGCACATGCCCTGAGTGCGAACTGCGGAGGTGTCAGTTTCCGTTCCGCAAAGGCGCGTTCGAGCTGCTGGATCTCGCGTTCCACACCGAGCTGCTGGGATATCTCCACCGAGGCCGCCGAACCGTACAGCAAGGTGCCGTCGAGGTCGAAGAGGTGAAGCCGGGGACGGCGCTCTCCCGGCGCCGTTCGCGCGGTCGCGTGCTGAGCCGGATGCATACCCGCGATCGTACGGCCGCACGAGGGGCGAGGGGCGAGGGACGGCACGCATCGGGGGCAACGCCCCGCGCCCACGTACTCGGGAGCGAGTATCCGTCGATACTCCCGCTGTCAGACGCCGTCCGCAGCGTGCGACGGCACAGTCGGTGGCATGCGGCAACTCTCCCGACGTGCCCGTAGAGGCACCCTCGCGCTCCACGTCTGCGCCTCGGCCGGCTGGCTGGGCATGACGCTGTGTCTGCTCGCGCTCGGCCTCACCGCGGCCCTCACCGGTCCGGGTGCGGTCGCCGAGGCGTCGTACCGCTCCATGAAGCTCTTCGCGGACTGGCTGCTCGGTCCGCTCGCCCTGGTCACCCTGGTCAGCGGGCTGCTGCTGTCGCTGGGCACCAGGTGGGGGCTGGCGCGCCACCGGTGGGTGTGGATCAAGTTCTGGCTCACCCTGGCCGCGGCGGCGGCGAGCGTGCTCGTCTTCCGCGTTCGGATCGACGGCACGCTCGCCGATGTGCTCGCCGGGCGCCCGGTTCTGCCGTACGAGCTGGTGATCCCGCCGGTCGTCTCGCTGGGCGCCTATACGTTCATGACGGTCATCTCGGTGCTGAAGCCATGGGGCTTGACGAAACGGGGGCGCCGCCGCGCTTCCGCTGCTCGCAGCCGCGGTTAGGTTGCTGCCCCGCCTCGCTCCTGTTCTGGCGAGGGGGTGCCGGTGCCCCGGCCCGACGTCGCAGGCTGCAGGGGCTTTGTGGCTGGTGGGGGCACCTCCCGGCCGGAGGCTGTGCGCGCAGTTCCCCGCGCACCTTCGGGGCGCACAAGCGCAGCCCGGTGAGCCCTGTTCCGCACTCCGGCCGACCGCTCCAGCAGTGCCGAGGTCACCGCCAGGACCAGCGCGCCGACCGCAAGCGCGGCGCCCGCCAGGTTCGGCGAGGTGGGGCCGAAGCCGGCGCCGAGCACCAGTCCGCCGAGCCAGGTGGCCAGCGCGTTGCCGAGGTTGAAGGCACCGATGTTCATGGCGGAGGCGAGGGTCGGCGCGTTCGCCGTCTGGTCGAGCACCCGCTTCTGGAGCGGCGGGACCGTGGCGAAACCGAACGCGCCGATCAGCGCGAGCGTGACCGCCGCCGCCACCTTGTCGTGCGCGGTGACGGTGAACGCCGCCAGCGTCAGGGCCAGCGCGATCAGCGCGGTGAACAGCATCGGCAGCAGCGCCCGGTCCGCGAACCGGCCGCCGACCAGGTTCCCGGCGACCATGCCGATACCGAAGAGCACCAACAGCCACGTCACCGAGGTGTCGGCGTATCCGGCGGCGTCCGTCATCATCGGCGCGATGTAGGTGATCGCGGCGAAGACCCCGCCGAAGCCGAGCACCGTCATCCCCATCGCCAGCAATACCTGGACGTTGCGGAAGGCGGCCAGCTCATCACGGATCCGGCCGCCGGCCGCCGGAGCCTGCCCGGAGTCCGGTGCGTCCCGCGGCACCAGCGCGGCGACGCCCACCAGCCCCAGCACCCCCAGCGCGGCGACGGCCAGGAACGTGAGCCGCCAGTCCGCCTGCTGTCCCAGCATGGTGCCGAGCGGCACGCCGATCACCGTGGCGAGGGTCAGTCCCGTGAACATCATCGAGATGGCGGCGGCCTTGCGGTGCGGGGCCACCAGCCCGGCCGCGACGATCGAGCCGATGCCGAAGAAGGCACCGTGCGCGAGCGAGGCGATGACCCGGCCCGCGAGCATCACGCCGAAGACGGGCGCGAGCGCGGAGACCAGGTTGCCCACGATGAACAGGCCCATCAGCAGCATCAGCATCCGCTTGCGGGAGATCCGGGTGCCGAGGACGGCGAAGACGGGGGCGCCGAGCAGTACCCCGACCGCGTAGCCGGAGGCCAGATACCCGGCCGTGGGGATGGAGACATCGAACTCGGCGGCGACCTCGGGCAGCAAGCCCATGATCACGAACTCGGTTGTCCCGATGCCGAAGGCACCGATGGCGAGCGCCAGCAGGGCGAGAGGCATGAGCGAGCCTTCCAGTGCAGATGGGGGTTGCGCGCGTGCGGTCCGCGCAGGCGCGGGTCCGCGCAGGTGCGGGTCCGCGCAGCTGGGGTTCAGCGCGCCCGGGATCACCGCGTGGGATCACGCGGTCAGCAATTACAGGCGTCGACATTAATTGCAGACGCGGGGTATATGCAAGCGCCGGATATTGCGGAGCGACGGATGGCCTAACCTGGGAGCTACGCCCCGTGCGGGGCGAGGAGCCGCCAGGAGAGGAGCCCCTCATGTCACGTCGCGCCGATCTCGGTCTCGCGCACAGCTGGTGCGCGCTCTCGGCGCTGCACGGCCGCATCGAGGCGCACATCGAACGGGAGCTCCAGGCCGCACACGAGCTCAGCGTGCGCGAGTTCTCCCTGCTGGACGTGTTGAGCGAGCAGCACGACGGGGACGGCGGCCACTTCCGTATGAATCAGCTCGCCGACGCCGTCGTCCTCAGCCAGAGCGCGACGACACGGCTGGTCACCCGGCTCGAGGACCGCGGACTGCTGCGGCGGTATCTGTGCCCCGACGACCGGCGCGGCATCTACACGGACGTGACCGAGGAGGGCCACGCCCTGCTGGACGCGGCGCGTCCCACCCATGACGTCGCGCTCAAGGAAGCCCTCACCGCGGCCGAGGCCCGCCCCGAACTGGCCCCCCTCGCCGCAGCCGTCCGCTCCCTCGCCCCCGCCCAGCCGACGGGCCGGTCCAAGGGCTGAGGCGCCTGGGGCAGTACGTGCACCTGGGCGTATCGTGCGGAGGATGACCACGGATTCCACCGGCTCGGCGAACTTCGCGCAGGAGCCGCCCGACGAGGAGTTCGCCGTCCGCCGGGCGACCGCCGAGGACCTCCCCGAGATCGTCGCCATGCTCGCCGACGACGCGCTCGGTGCCGGCCGGGAGACCCCGTCGGATCTCGCTCCGTACCGCGCCGCGTTCGACCGGATCGACGCCGACGCCAACCAGCATCTCGTCATCGCCGAGTTGGGCGGCAGGACGGCCGGCACCCTGCACCTCACCGTCATCCCGGGCCTGTCCCGCCGCGGATCCGCCCGCTCCCTCATCGAGGCCGTACGGATCCACACCGATCTGCGCGGCAGCGGACTGGGCACCCGGCTCATCGAATGGGCCGTCGCCGAGTCACGGCGCCAGGGGTGCGTACTGGTACAGCTCACCTCCGACGCCACCCGCGTCGAAGCGCACCGCTTCTACGAGCGCCTGGGCTTCCAGGCGTCGCACCTCGGCTTCAAGATGCCGCTGGACTGAGGGTCGCCCCCTCGGGACGGACCGGGCCGACCCCTTGCGGGTGCCCTCACACGCCGCCCCACACACGCCGCCCCCTCACACGCGGGCCGCGCGCTCCAGCAGCGCCAGGAAGTCGGCCCGTTCGCGCGCGGAGAAGCCCTCCAGCAGCGCGTCGTTGGCGCGGTCGGCCGCCGCGGCGCACCGGGCGAGCAGGCGCTCGCCCGCGGGGGTGAGGCTTACGGCGTTCTTGCGCCGGTCCTCGGGGTGCGGCTCGCGCCGCACATAGCCGTCCTTCTGCAGGTCGTTGAGGATGCCGACGACGTCCTTGGGGTCGAGCGCCACGCTGCGGGCGAGCTCCGCCTGGGCAACCGGCTGGTGGTCGGAGGCGGCGGCCAGCACCACGTGGTGCCACATCCGCAGCCCCTCCTCGGCCAGCGCCTCGGCGACGAGCGCGCGTCCACGCGCCGCGGCCCGGCCCAGCAACCAGCTCGGCAGCGTACGGATCAGCGTGGGGGCGTGCGGCGTCTCCGGCATGCCGCCAGCGTACGCGACCGTAGGGAATCCCCACGAATATTCATTGGGTCTCCCTACGATTTCTGGTTATCGTTGGGGCTCCCCACGGTAATCAGCAACCACCCCACCGGGAGCCCTCATGCGTCGCGTCCGCCACACCTCCGGCACCCTCACCCTCCAGCAGACCCCCGCCCCCACCCCCGGGCCGGGCGAACTCCTCATCCGCACCGAGGCGATCGGCGTCACCCTCCCCGCCATCCGCAACCTCCGTACAGCGGGCCGAACGAGCGGAACCGAGGCGTCGGCCGAAGCCCAGGGCGCGGCCGAACCACAGCCGGTCTCCGGCGAGGTCGCAGGCACGGTCGAGGCGGTCGGGCCGGACGTCACCGGCCATATGCCCGGCGACCGCGTCACCGGGCTCTGCTTCGGCGATGCGTACGCCGAACTCGCCCTGCTGCACACCAGCATGGCCACCCCCGTCCCCGCGCACGCCACAGCGCGCGAGGCCGTGGCGCTGCTGCGCGGCGGGCTCGTGGCGCTCGGCGCGCTGGAGACCGCGCGGCCCCGGCCGGGCGAGACCGCGCTGATCACCGGGGCCGCAAGCGGCGTCGGCCATCTCGCCGTCCAGCTCGCCCGGCTGCACGGCGGCGCCGCCCGCGTCGTCGCGGCCGTCAGCGACCCCTCCGCCAAGGGGTCGTTCCTCCGCAGCCTGGGCGCCGACGCGGTCATCGGCTACGAGGACCTCGGCAAGCCCGACGTGACCGCTCCCGCCAGCTACGTACTGGACGCCGTCGGCGGCGAGTTGCTCACCCCCGCCGTCCGCACACTGGCCGACCATGGCCGACTGGTCGCCTACAGCTCGGGCGGCGGCACCGTCGACGCGTACGAGCTGCTGATCGGCGGCAGATCGGTGACCGGCTTCCAGGTCGGCCGCACAGCCCGGGACCAGCCCGACCGCTACGCCGCCTGGTGCCAGGAGCTGTGGCGGCTGCACGCGGCGGGCACCCTGCGCCCCGCCGTCGCCGCCGCGCTCCCGCTGGACCGGGCGGACGAGGCACACCTCCTCATCCAGCGCCGCGCCAACCTCGGCAAGGTGCTGCTGATCCCCTGACGGCCGCCCCACCCCGGGGCCCCGAACCACACGCACCCGCGCCCTGGGCCGTGCCCCCGGCACCGGCCGCGCCACCGGCCTGGAGTCCGAGCCGCTCCCACACCCGCCCGCGCAGCAGTGTGTACTCGGCGGCTCTGCGCAGCGAGTGCCCCATCGGGCGGGGCACGGAGATCCCCTCCATGACGACCTGACCGGCGTGGAACCGGTCACGGGTGAGATCGACCTCGGAGCCGTCCGGCAGCCTGTTCCACCAGTGGAAACCCTGCCGTTGGCCGTTCACCGCGTACACCTCCCCGCACATCAGCTCCCCGCCGAGCAGGTCGTGCACCACCAGCGCCGTCACATCGCACTGCCCCCACGCGGGGTTCGCCGGACTCCAGCCCGCGCGCTCCAGCTCCTCCGGGGAGCAGGTGTCCGCGCCCCAGGACGCCCGCAACGCCCCCTCGATCCGGCCCAACTCCGAAGCACCAACGCCCACACCGGAAACGCCGACCGCATCCACACTCATGTCCGCAAGCATGCCCCACCCCACTGACAACGACCCCTGCCGACCGCGTCACACCGCAGATGTCCGACCGCTGTCGCCGCCAGTACAGGCAACCGACACCTGACCGCCGGTCTCGGGCCGCCGGCCGCGCGCAGCGAAGCGCTCCAGTGCATGCGCCGTCTCCAGCGGCCGGTCCTCCGGCAAGAAGTGGCCGCCGCCGGGGATCAGCTCCCGCCGGGCGCCCGGGATCGCGGCAGCCAGCCGGTCCGCGGTCGGCGGGGCGAGCCAGCGGTCCTCCTCGCCCCACAGCACCAGCGACGGCACCGCCACCTCGCCGAGCCGGTCCACCACCTCGCGGGTGTCCTCGAAGCTGACCGCCTCGACCTGGTCGAGCCACCGGCGCTGCCCGTCAGCGCCCTGCCACGGCGCGGCGTAGGCGCGGGCGGCCTCGGGTGGCATGGGGTGGTGGGTCGCCGAGGTGAACCGGGCGGCGACGAGGTCGCCGAAGATGTCCGCCGGCATGGTGCGGTAGACCTCCGCGTGCCGCTGCTGGTGCTCGGTGAAGGGGGTGTTCCACGGCCCGAGCACCGCCGCGTCCACCAGCGCGAGCCGGGCGGCGGCCAGCCCCTCCAGCAGATGCGCACGCGCGACGACCCCGCCCCCGATGTCGTGCCCGACCAGCATGGCCCCTCCGTCGTCGATGCCCCAGTGGGCGGCCAGTTCGACCAGCGTGCGGGCCTGCCGGGCGATGGTGGGCGCGACTCCCTCGTCCGCCCGGGAATCCCCGTATCCGAGCAGGTCCCAGACGTGGACGGTGTGGTTGCGGGCGAGGACCGGGGCGACCTCGCGCCAGAGGTACGACGACGCGGGAGAGCCGTGCGTCAGCACGACGGGCGGGCCTTCCCCCATGACGTACGTGGCCACTTCACCGCCGGACACCCGCACTCGTCGTGCCGTGTTCGTCTGCATCCCGCCCACACCGATCACTCCCCGATGCTTCCCTCGTAAGGGGTAAAATTCCTGTTATCCAGTTACGGTAGCAGGGAGCGAGCAGCAGGGAGTAAGGCGTGCAGGTACTTTTTTCCGATTACGGCTGGGGAGCCGGAACGGCCACCGATCTGGTCAACACCTCGCCCCGGGTCAGAAGCGCGGGCGAGGCCCTGCCCGACCCCGATGCGCTGACCCGCTTCCTCACCGAGCACCGGGTCCCGGTTCCGGGCCCGGTCCCGGGCCCGGTCGGCGGCACCGGGCCCGCCCCGACAGCCGATGATGTGCTGTCCGTCCATGCCCTGCGCGACGAACTGCGCGCCTTGCTGGAGTACGGCAGCGAGACGGAGATGGCCGACGCCGCCAACGCGATGCTGAGCCGGAGCACGCTGGGCGCCCGCCTCGGGCGGGACGAGGCGGGCACCTGGCAGTGGTACGTGCACACCGCGCCGGACGCGGCGCCCGGGGTGCAGCTGGCCGCACTGTCCGCCGTAGGCGTCCTCGGCACCCTGCGCACCCTGGGCGCCACCCGTTTTCGCGGCTGTGCAGCGCCGGACTGCGACGGCGCCTTCATCGACACCAGCCGCGCGGGACGCCGCCGCTACTGCATGCCGGAACTGTGCGGCAACCGCCAGAACGTGGCCAACCACCGAGCACGCGGCAACCGGCGCGAAGGGGCCTGACGGCCGCCCGGCAACAGACTCGTCAGCAGGGCATCCGGGCAGGCCGCCGACAGGCTCGTCAGCGCGGTCCGAAGCCTCCGTACGGCCGCAGCGGGACGATCCGGAACTCCGACATCTCCTTGCGGGCCAGCGGAAGCGTGTCCACAGCCGCCTGGGCCTCCGCCAAGGACGCGGCCTCCAGCAGGAAGCAGGCCCCCGGTCCGTCGGCACGCAGCCAGATCTGCCGCAGCACCCCGTCCGCGTACAACTTCCGTACCGTCTCGGCCTCTTCCGGCAGCACAGCGGCGAACTCCTCTTCGGAGTAGCGGTCGCCGTAGCGCTGGGTCATCACCATGAATTGCATATGCCGGACCATATGCCGACAAGTCACCGCACGGTGCTGGGGCCCATGGCGGCCTCACCCGGCCGACCTCGTGAAGCTGTACCGGACCCGGCCCTCCTCGGACACCGAACACCGGAAGCCCGCCTTCTCCAGCACCCGGACCGAGGCGGGGTTCGACAGTTCCACGTCGGCGAACACGGTGCGTACCTCCGGCGAGGTGAAGGCGAACTCCGTCAGGGCACGGGCTGCCTCGGCGGCGTAGCCCCGGCCACGGCGGGAGCCGACCATGCCGTAGCCGATCTCCAGCGCGCCCTCGCTCGGCGGCCAGAACAGACCGATCGAGCCCACCACCAGGCCGCTGTCCCGCTCGATGACGAGACGGTGACCGTAGCCGCCGAGCCAGGCGGGGAACTGTGCGAAGAGGCCGGCGACGACGCGGTCGCCTTCGGCGGGAAAGTCGTCCGCCCACTCCGGCGACCGGGCGCCGCCGAGAACCGCACCGGCCTCGGCCGTCGTCCACGGCCGCAGCACGAGCCGATCGGTGACCAGCTCCGCGGAAGTGGCGGACTCCGCAGAGGCAGACGAAGAGAGGGAAGGGAAGGAAGAGGGCGAAGAGGGAGAAGAGGAAGAAAACGAGGAAGACACGCGTCACTCCTGATCGTGGGTACGACCGGACCGCGCTCGCTACCGCGCGGGCCGGTAAAGGGCAGGCTGAGGACGGCCGACGGCGGCCATATTCATCAACCCCCCTGTCCCTTGATCACGCACACGCGCCTCTCGCGCTGCGTCTCGCGCTGCCGGGACGCTAACAACCTCCCCGCAGCCCCGGCAAAGGCTTTTGCGGCGGACTCACGCAGCAGTCACGGAAGGGTCAGTATGCGGGGGCCCTCTTCGGTGATGGCGACGGTGTGTTCGATGTGGGCCGCCCGGCTGCCGTCGGCGGTCCGCAGAGTCCAGCCGTCGGCGGCGACGCGGTATGCGTCACGGCCACCGGCCATGAGCATGGGCTCGATGGCGAGGGCCAGACCGGGCCGGAGGGGGTAACCGCGGCCGGGCCGCCCGCGGTTGGGCACGTGGGGGTCTTCGTGCATACGCCGGCCGATGCCGTGCCCGCCGAAGTCGGCGGGCATACCGCAGCGAGCTGCCTCAGCGACCGTGCCGATGGCGTACGAGATATCACCGATGCGGTTGCCCGGCCGGGCGGCGGCGATGCCTGCGTCGAGCGCCTTCCGGGTGGCGTCGACCAGGTCCCGGTCGTCGGCCCTGGCGGTGCCCACGGTGAAGGAGATGGCGGCGTCACCGGTCCAGCCGTCGAGCTCGGCACCGCAGTCGATGCTGACCAGATCGCCGTCGCGCAGCCGGTAGTCGGTGGGGATGCCGTGCACGACAGCGTCGTTGACCGAGGTGCAGATGACTGCCGGGAAGGGGGTCGGGGCGAAGGAGGGCCGGTAGCCGAGGAAGGGGGAGCGGGCACCGGCCTCGGCCAGCACCGTGCGGGCCGCTTCGTCCAGTTCGCGCAGGGACACTCCCACGGCCGCCGCTGCACGGACGGCGGCGAGTGCCCGGCCCACGACACGCCCGGCCTCGCGCATGGCCTCCAGCGCCGATTCGGTCTTGATCTCCACCATGCCCCGCATCTCCTTGTCCACCACCACGCCAGGTGCGCCTGGCGCACCTACGACGTACGCCTGGCTCCCCCGCGACCCAATTCTTATACCGGTATTAGTATCACGGACATGGTGCGGACTCCTTTGACCCCTTGGGAACGGCAGCGCGGAGAGCAGTTGGGGGCACTGCTGCGTCAGGCACGCGGCGAGCGCAGCATGGTGGAAGTCGCCTCGGCGGCGGGGGTGTCGGCTGAGACCCTGCGCAAGATCGAGACCGGCCGCGCACCGACCCCTGCCTTCTTCACCGTGGCCGCACTGGCCGTCGCACTCGGCATGTCCCTGGACGAGCTGGCCGCCGCGTGCGCACAGGACGCCGGCTGGGACCCCGCTTTGTCGGCCTGAACCTCCGGCGTGCTCCCGCGGGGCGCCGGTTGCCGCAGGCACAGGGCGGCTACCGTCCCAGGAACTCGGCCCACCACTGCCCCAAGGCCACCGGATCCACCGAGCGACCGCGCTGTTCTGCCCACGGTGAAGACCGGCCCGACCGGGCTCGGCGATCACTACAGTCCAGCCTCATGACGACGATTACAACGCGCACGGTCGAATACCCGGCCGACGGCCTGACGATGATCGGGCACCTCGCGCTCCCCGCCGGTGTCGACCGCCGGCCCGCAGTCCTGATCGGGCCCGAGGGGCCGGGCCTGAACGACTTCCAGCGCCGTCGGGCCGAAGCCCTCGCCGAGCTGGGGTACGTGGCGCTGGCCTTCGACCTCCACGGCGGGCGCTGGTTCACCGACCCGCAGGAGATGCTGGCGCGCACGACGCCGCTGCTCGCCGACCCCGACCGGATGCGGGGCATCGGCCATGCGGCCCTCGATGTGCTGCGTGCCGAACCGCGGACCGACCCCGACCGGATCGCCGCTGTCGGCTACGGCACCGGGGGCGCAATCGTGCTGGAACTCGGGCGCGACGGCGTCGATCTGCGGGCGATCGGGACAATCAACGCACTGACCACGGGCCGACCGGGCGAGGCGGCGCACATCCGTTGCCCCGTGTGGGCCGGGGTGGGATCGGAGGACCCGATCATGCCCGCTGAGCAACGGGACGCCTTCGCCGCCGAGATGCAGGCCGCGGGCGTCGACTGGCGCCTCGTGGTCTACGGCGGAGCCCTGCACGCCTTCCACCACCCGCCGGTCGACCAGACCGTGGTCCCTGGCGTCGACTACCACCCGCAGCACGCGCAGCGAGCCTGGCACGACATCGTCGACCTGCTCGCCGAGTGCCTGCCCATAACGGAGTGAGCCAGAGCGTCAGGACTGCCGTCGCCATGAGCCGTCGCCATGACACGACAGCGGAGGAAAAGGACATAAAGCCTGAGAACCTCCATGCACTCCGCTACGTCTGAGCCATGTCGACGAAGCGGGAGTAGTGGCCCTGGAAGGCGACCGTGATGGTGGCGGTGGGGCCGTTGCGGTGCTTGGCGACGATCAGGTCCGCCTCGCCCGCGCGCGGGGACTCCTTCTCGTAGGCGTCCTCGCGGTGCAGCAGGATCACCATGTCGGCGTCCTGCTCAATGCTGTTATGGATCAGTATGCCGTTTGCCGTGAAATTATGCGTTCCAGGAACCGTGGCATCGTAGACCTTCTGCTCGCCCAGGCTCTCGATAGAGACAACCTCGTCCCAGCAGACGTCACTCGTCGCGACAAGCTCCAAGTGCTCGTCTTCCAGCACTTGGGCAATCCGGGACAGTCCACTGTGCGATGGGCTTATGGCCGGATTCAGATCACCACGACTCGCCGTCCCTACTGCCTTCTGCAGTCGGAACGGGTTGGTCTGGCGCTCCTCCACGGCACTCCGGACCCGGCTCCGCACCTCTGCCGGGATCGTGTCGGAGCTGCCAGCGGCGTTCATGGCATCGAGCCTGTGCAGGGCTTGGGTGACATTCCCGGAACGGGCTCCGAAAACGCCAACATTTTCGAGGAACTGACGCTGATCTGTCACCCCGCACACGTCCACGGTCCAGCCAGGCCGCCCCTTCGTCTTCCCCACTCTCCGCAGCCGCGCACGAATGTCCAAGCGCAACAGGAGCAGCTGCAGATCTCGCGCGAGCCGCTCGCTCGTCGTCGCGTAACAGACGTGCACCGCACCGGATGTGGAGACGGTCACTGACCCATCCGTCGCCCACAGGTGGTGCAGGAACAGCCGTACCTGGTCGTCGGGTAGCCCAAAGATCTCCGACGGCAGGAACTTCTCGTGGGCCCGCTTGCCATAGAGCCCGAAGCGCCCCAACCACTCCGCGATGGGGTTGCGGGGGCCGTGTGTGAGCCGGAAGGGCGCAGGCAGGTATACGTGCCACCAAGCGTCCTGTCGCTCCCTACGCGGCACGATGCCGAAGTGGGCAGCGGCCTCTTCCACGGCCCGCAAGTTCGCTTCGTCGTTGCTTGTGTAGTGGATGGGCTGTCGCGGTGCCACACACCCGTCGCCGAGCATGTGGGCCAGCATCACTACCTCCAGCTCAGGCCACGCCTTCGTGTGCGCTGGAGCGTCGATCCGCCTCGGCACAGCCACGCGTGAGCCGACCACCAGCTCGCCGAGCGGCTTCCAGCCGTCGTACGTCAGGAACGGGTGGTTCGCCGTCGCTTCGATCTCCCGCCCGGAAGCCAGCTTCAGCCGGAAGACCTCCTTGACGCCGCTCGGGAAGACATGAGTCATCGTCCGAGGCACGAGACGCAGTTGCTCGTCCAACGACCAGACAGGCACATTCCGTTCGCCGCTCTCAAGCAGCTCGCCCATGGTCACCTCGGCGCCCGTATCGGCGCGCAGCACTCGCGTGCCCGCCGTGACGCACCCCGACTCACGAAGGTCCGAAACCATCGGCTTCTTGTCCGTACGCTGCTCGGGGCCACGGTTCAGCTGCGACAGCGCGATGACCGGGACTTCCAGCTCCTTGGCAAGGAGCTTGAGGTTTCGGGACATCTCCGAGACCTCCTGCTGACGGCTCTCGGGGCGGCGGGAGCCGCCCGTCTGCATCAGCTGGAGGTAGTCGATGACGATCATCTGGAGGTCGTTGCGCTGCTTGAGGCGGCGGCACTTGGCGCGGATCTCCATCATCGACAGGTTCGGCGAGTCGTCGATGTACAGCGGCGCGTCGGTGACCTGCGGCATCTGCCGCGCCAGCCGCGTCCAGTCCTCGTCGGTCATCGATCCGGACCGCATGTGATGCAGCGCCACCCGCGCCTCGGCGGACAGCAGCCGCATCGCGATCTCGTTCCGCCCCATCTCCAGTGAGAAGATCACGCTGGGCATCGCGTGCTTGATGGAACAGGCGCGGGCGAAATCCAGGGCCAGCGTGGAGTTGTGAACGACGATGTCGTTGGCAACGAAGTTGTGCGTACCGTCTACGGTGAGGTCGTATACCTCGTCCTCACCGTCCGGAACAATCGTTTCGATCGGGTCCCACTGAACATCCGAGTCTGCGATATCGATGAGCGAACGGGAGCCGAGTGCCTTACCCAACTCGCGCAACCTGTGCCGACTGATCTGCTGACCGACATGCCAGCTCTCGTTGCGCGGCCTGCCGATACGGGCATTCACCTCAGCCCAGCTCAGGTTTCCCTTCTCAGCCTTGACCAGCTCCCAGACCTCGCTCGGGATCAGGTCCGTATGCGGTTCGGCCATACGCTCGCCGAAAGACTCCAGGACCTCGGTCACCTGTCGCTCTTCGGAGAAGATCCCCACTCGCTGAGCGAAGGTACGGATCTGGTCGAGATCGTGGATCAGCACCTGGTAGGCGGGACGTCGCTCGCCCTCGTACGTCACGGTCCGATCGACGACCTTTGCGACGATGCCGAGCCGCAGCAGTAGGTGAGCGACATCGTGTGCGAGCCGCTCGCTGACCGAGCAGTACCCGACCTGCGGCTGATTGCCCGGCTTCGAGACACAAGCCCATCCGGCAGTGGCGTACAGGCGGGACAAGAAGTGCGCGATCTGGACCTCGGAAAGACGGAAAAACACCTCTGGCACGAACTTGTCGTGGCTCCCCTTGCCCAGCAATCCCCACGCCCGGAGCCAGGTAGTGAGCTGGTCAGCACCGGGGACTGCCGAAGTGAAGCTGAGACGCGAAGGGTGAGTGTGCTCGTCCTTTCCGTTGCGGGGACATTCCGCGTCGCTACAGGGACTTGAGGCGCTGCGGGAAGTGCGCAGCAAGAGGTGGCCGGCGCACCGCTCGGCATCGTGACGGACAGCGGACGAAAGCGCCCGGAGTTCCGGGACCCCGCTTCGCAGGCTGCCGTCACCGAGGAGGTAGCCGGTCAGCGCGACCAGAGCACTGGGCAGTTCGGCAGAGGGGCGGGAGGGCAGGTCTCGGGCGACCGCGATCCGATCGCCGGGACGTAGCTCCTCCAGGGGCACCCAGCCTCGCAAGGTGCGGAAGGGGTGGTTGGGAGTCGCAGAGATCGACCGACCGAGCTGGGTCGTCAGACGCAGCACCGCACGCCGACCGTTAGGGATGAAATCCGAGGGACGGAGACTGCGCAGCTTCCAGTCGTCGGTGAGGCTGTGGACCTGAAGGTCTTCGCCGGCCTGGCCGCGTCGCACGAAGTCCTCGACACTGATGCGCTCTCCCGAACCAGCATCGACCAA
This sequence comes from Streptomyces sp. 3N207, assembly GCF_052246355.1. Lineage (NCBI taxonomy): Bacteria > Bacillati > Actinomycetota > Actinomycetes > Kitasatosporales > Streptomycetaceae > Streptomyces > Streptomyces sp. 3N207. The sequence goes on from NZ_JBQQBV010000026.1 coordinate 95,967, forward strand.
AGTGGTGGTGGAACTGACGCACTTACCCATGGCCGGGCGGGCGGCGATGACGATCATCTGGCCCGGGTGGAGGCCGTTGGTGAGGGAGTCGAGGTCGGTGAAGCCGGTGGGGACGCCGGTCATCTGGCCGCTGCGGGAGCCGATGGCCTCGATCTCGTCGAGGGCGCCCTCCATGATGTCGCCGAGCGGAAGATAGTCCTCCGAGGTGCGCTGCTCGGTGACGGCGTAGATCTCGGCCTGGGCGCCGTTGACGATGTCGTCCACGTCGCCGTCGGCCGCATAACCCATCTGGGTGATGCGGGTGCCCGCCTCGACCAGCCGCCGCAGGATGGCGCGCTCGTGGACGATCTCCGCGTAGTACTCGGCGTTGGCCGCCGTGGGAACCGCCTGGACGAGGGACTGGACGTAGCCGGGCCCGCCGACGCGGGCGATCTCACCGCGGCGGGTCAGCTCGGCGGTGACGGTGATCGGGTCGGCGGGCTCGCCCTTGGCGTAGAGGTCGAGGATGGCCTGGTAGACCGTCTCGTGCGCCGGCCGGTAGAAGTCGTTGCCCTTGAGGACCTCGACCACGTCGGCGATGGCGTCCTTGGACAGCAGCATGCCGCCGAGGACGGACTTCTCCGCCTCCAGGTCCTGCGGGGGAACCCGTTCGAACCCGCCGGCCGGGCCCTCGGAGCCGCGTTCGTGCTGCTCGGGGAGGGCGAGCGCGGAACGGTCGCCGCCGGGGCCGCCACGGGAGCCGTTCCCGTATCCGTTGCCGGAGCCGTTGCCCTGGCGGCGCTGCGGTGGCTGCGATGACTGCGGGGCGACCGGGAAGCCCTCCTCGGCAGCGAGGTCGGCGGCCCAGGGGTCTTCCACATGTTCGGGCTGCTGCGTCACCCCGCCTCGCCTCCTCCCACCGGTCTCTCCCACAGGTCCCGTCGTACGGCACAGTCTTACGGCACAGCACTGACAAACGCTGGCAATCGAGCCGCCCGGCCCGAGTTACGGCGCGTCGGTGCGACGGTGAAGAAAGGGGGAACGGACAACGGGCGCTGGTACACGGTAGGTGGCCCGCGCGGTTCAGCCAATCACCTTATCCACAGGGTGGTGTGGACAGCCGTTGCCAACCTGTGGAGAAGCCGCCGAAAGCTGTGCACGAGTCGGGGGACAGCGCTGTGGATTACTCGTACGACCCCCCTCGCCAACCATCCTGACCTGCCGTTTTACCGTCCACCGGCTGTGCGGGAAAAAAACTTCCGCACTGTACCCACAGGAGGATCACCGAGGGTGTTCAAGCCTGCCGCGTACACCGTCAAGTAAGCGGCGGAAGTCGCTTGCGCTCATTACCTGTGGATGTTTGGATCGAATCTATGAGCCCCGCTTCCCCGACCCCGCGCGCCACCGTGCGGCGCCACGACCGTGAGATCATCGCGCTCGCCCTCCCCGCCTTCGGCGCCCTCGTCGCGGAACCCCTCTTCGTGATGGTCGACAGCGCCATCGTCGGCCACCTCGGCACCCCCCAGCTCGCCGGGCTCGGCGTCGCCGCGGCGCTCCTCCAGACCGCCGTCAACATCTTCGTCTTCCTCGCCTACGCCACCACCGCCGCAGTCGCCCGCCGCCTCGGCGCCGACGACCTGCCCGCCGCGCTCCGGCAGGGCCTCGACGGGATCTGGCTCGCGCTCATCCTCGGCGCCCTCGTCATCGCCGCCGCCGTACCGACCGCGCCCTGGCTCATCGACGCGTTCGGCGCCTCCGCGACCGCGGCCCCCCACGGCACCACCTATCTGCGTATCAGCGCGCTCGGCATCCCCGCCATGCTCGTCGTCCTCGCCGCGACCGGCGTACTGCGCGGCCTTCAGGACACCAAGACCCCGCTGTACGTCGCCGTCGGCGGCTTCGGCGCGAACGCGGCGCTCAACGCGCTGCTCGTCTACGGCGCCGGGCTCGGCATCGCAGGCTCCGCCTGGGGGACGGTGCTCGCCCAGTGGGGGATGGCGGCCGTCTATCTGACCGTCGTGGTCCGGGCGGCCCGGCGGCATGGCGCCTCCCTGCGCCCCGACCTCGCCGGAATACGCGCCAGCGGACGGGCCGGAGTACCGCTGCTGATCCGTACGCTGTCGCTGCGTGCCGTGCTGATGATCGCGACGGCGGTCGCGGCGCGGCTGGGCGACGCGGACATCGCGGCGCACCAGATCGCCCTGACCCTGTGGTCACTGCTGGCCTTCGCCCTGGACGCCATCGCCATCGCGGGCCAGGCCATCATCGGGCGCTACCTCGGCGCCTCCGACGCGGAGGGCGCCAAGGCGGCCTGCCGCCGGATGGTGCTGTGGGGAGTGGTGTCCGGAGTGGTGCTGGGTGCGCTCGTCGCGCTGGTGCGGCCGGTGTTCATGCCGATCTTCACGACGGACCAGACCGTCATCGACCAGCTGACGCCGGTGCTGCTGGTGGTGGCCCTCACCCAGCCCATCGCAGGCGTCGTCTTCGTGCTGGACGGCGTACTGATGGGAGCCGGCGACGGCCCCTATCTGGCGGGCGCCATGCTGGTCACGCTCGCGGTCTTCGCCCCCGTCGCGGTAGCGGTACCGGCCATCGGCGGCGGACTCACAGCACTGTGGTGGACGGTCGCCGGCCTCATGATGGGCACCCGCCTGGCAACCCTCGCCCTCCGCGCCCGCTCCGGCCGCTGGGCGGTGACGGGCGCGGTACGGGCGTGAACCACCGCGGGGTGACCCGAGCCCCGACGGCGCCCCAGCCAAGGAGGCACAGGCACCCCGGACAGCAAAGAGGGCGCACCCCTCACGGGGCACGCCCTCTCCTCGACGTATGCCGAGTGCAGCGTTACGCGGCGGCGACGTCCACGTCGACCGTCGCGGTCACATCGGCGTACAGCCGGACGGCGACCTGGTGGGCGCCCAGCGACTTGATGGGCGAGCCCACCTCGACACGGCGCTTGTCCACGTCCGGACCGCCGGACGCCTTGATGGCGTCGGCGATGTCCGCCGGGGTGACGGAGCCGAACAGCCGGCCCTGCTCCCCGGCCCGCACCTTGAGGCCGACGCGCAGGCCCTCGAGCTGGGACTTGATCTCGTTGGCCTGCTCGATCGTCGCGATCTCGCGGATCTTGCGGGCGCGGCGGATCTGCTCGACGTCCTTCTCGCCGCCCTTGGTCCAGCGGATCGCGAAACCGCGCGGGACCAGGTAGTTGCGGGCGTAGCCGTCCTTCACCTCGACGACGTCGCCGGCGGCACCGAGGCCGGAGACCTCGTTGGTCAGGATGATCTTCATGATGTGGTCACCCTTCCCTTAGCGCGCGGTCGAGGTGTAGGGCAGCAGTGCCATCTCACGGCTGTTCTTCACAGCCGTGGCGACGTCACGCTGGTGCTGGGTGCAGTTGCCGGTGACCCGGCGGGCACGGATCTTGCCGCGGTCGGAGATGAACTTCCGCAGCAGGTTCGTGTCCTTGTAGTCGACGTAGGAGATCTTCTCCTTGCAGAACACGCAAACCTTCTTCTTCGGCTTGCGAGCAGGCGGCTTCGCCATGTCTCTACTCCTATGAGTTTTGCTCAGAAGGGTGGCTCGTCCGAGTAGCCGCCACCGTTGCCACCGCCGGGGCCTCCGCCCCAGCCGCCGCCACCGCCGCCCTGACCGCCACCGGCCGGGGCGCCCGTTGCCCACGGGTCGCCCGCGGGGGCGCCGCCGCCCTGCTGGCCGCCAGGACCGCCGGGGCCGCCGCCCCAGCCACCGCCCTGGCCGCCACCGCCGCCGAAGCCACCACCCTGACCACCGCGGCCCGTGGTCTTGGTGACCTTGGCCGTGGCGTTGCGGAGGCTGGCGCCGACCTCGTCGACGTCCAGCTCGTAGACCGTGCGCTTGATCCCCTCACGGTCCTCGTACGAGCGCTGCTTGAGGCGGCCCTGCACGATGACGCGGGTGCCCTTGGTGAGGGACTCGGCGACGTTCTCCGCCGCCTGCCGCCAGACCGAGCAGGTCAGGAACAGGCTTTCGCCGTCCTTCCACTCGTTGGTCTGCCGGTCGAAGGTGCGGGGTGTGGACGCGACACGGAACTTCGCGACCGCCGCACCGGAGGGGGTGAAGCGCAGCTCGGGGTCGTCGACGAGATTGCCGACGACCGTGATGACGGTCTCGCCTGCCATGGGTGAACCTCTCGGCGTGCTGCTGGCTGCTGTGGTGCCTGGTGGAGCTCAGTGGAGCTGTGGTGCGTGATGCGTGGTGTTCTGACTACTCGGGAGTCGGCCTCAGTGGGTCGACGGGCGGAGGACCTTGGTCCGCAGAACGGACTCGTTCAGGTTCATCTGCCGGTCGAGCTCCTTGACCACAGCGGGCTCGGCCTGGAGGTCGATGACCGAGTAGATGCCCTCGGGCTTCTTGTTGATCTCGTAGGAGAGACGACGACGGCCCCAGGTGTCGACCTTCTCGACCTTCCCGTTGCCCTCACGGACGACGGAAAGGAAGTTCTCGATCAGGGGGGAGACAGCGCGCTCCTCCAGATCGGGGTCGAGGATGACCATCACCTCGTAGTGACGCATGTGGAACCCACCTCCTCTGGACTCGGCGGCCACGGTCGTTCCGTGGCAGGAGGGTCGTGATGCGTTTCCACGCCCATGGAGCACCAGGGACGCAGACGGGCCAGCTTACCTGGCCGCGGCCTTCCGGTTGAAATCCGGGGGTAACCCGGAGCAATCTGGACACCTCAGATGTGAGCGGCGTTACAGTTCGCGCCGCGCTCTGACAGGAGGTGCCGCATGGCACAGGCAGTGCGCTGGACCCACCCTCTCTCCTATCTGAACACCGACGGCAAGCGGCATCCCGTGGAGAACTCCTTCGCGGCCGCGACCATGCTGCTGGGCCTGGTGGCCGTCATCTCCGCCTGGTGGCCGGGGCTGCATGTGCTCGGCTCGTGGACGGGGCTGGTCGGCATCCTGGCCGGGGCCTGGGGCCAGTACATCTCGGCGACGACGGGTGAACGCTTCGTCACGATCATCGGTCTCGGCGCCGCGGCGTTCGGCTTCTATCTGGGCGTGGCGCACGGCGGCCTGGTGCCATAGGGCAACACCTCGTACGAACCCAGGGAGGCGGTGCGCAACCGCGGCGTGAAACCGCCTCCCTGGGCTCGGCCCTGGGCCGAACGGGGCGTTGCGGGGCACAGTAGGCTTCCGGCGAGCATCAGTCAGTTCGCCGGAGGAGCGTCCCGCCATGAGCCTGACCCTGAGGACCGTCAGCCGAGAGCAGCATCTGGCGTATATCCAGAGCCTGCCGTCGGCAAGCCACTGTCAGGTGCCCGCCTGGGCGGACGTCAAGAACGAGTGGCGCGCGGAGAACCTGGGCTGGTTCGACGAGCGTACGGGCCAGATGGTGGGAGCCGGGCTGGTGCTCTACCGGCAACTGCCGAAGGTCAAGCGCTACCTCGCGTACCTGCCCGAGGGCCCGGTGATCAACTGGTACGCGCCCAACCTGGACGAGTGGCTGCGTCCGATGCTCGACCACCTCAAGAAGCAGGGCGCCTTCTCCGTGAAGATGGGCCCGCCCGTGGTGATCCGGCGCTGGGACGCGGCCGCCATCAAGAAGGGCATCCAGGACCAGGACGTCAAGCGGCTGCGGGACATCGAGGCCACCCATATCGAGCCGCGTGCCTTCGAAGTCGCCGACAAGCTGCGCCGGATGGGCTGGCAGCAGGGCGAGGACGGCGGCGCCGGTTTCGGTGACGTACAGCCGCGCTATGTCTTCCAGGTCCCGCTGGAGGGCCGCTCCCTCGAAGAGGTGCACAAGAACTTCAACCAGCTGTGGCGCCGCAACATCAAGAAGGCCGACAAGGCGGGCGTGCAGGTGGTCCAGGGCAACATGGCCAACCCGTACGACCTGGACGAGTGGCAGCGGCTGTACGAGATCACCGCCGAGCGCGACAAGTTCCGCCCCCGCCCCAAGGCGTACTTCCAGCGGATGTGGAACGTCCTGAACGCCGAGGACCCGCAGCGGATGCGGCTGTACTTCGCCGAGCACGAGGGCGAACGCATCTCGGCCGCCACGATGCTCGTCGTCGGCGGGCACGTCTGGTACTCCTACGGCGCCTCGGCCAACCACAAGCGCGAGGTGCGGCCTTCCAACGCGATGCAGTGGCGCATGCTCCAGGACGCCTACGCGCTGGGCGCGAGCGTGTACGACCTGCGCGGTATCAGTGACTCCCTGGACGAGAACGACCACCTTTTCGGCCTGATCCAGTTCAAGGTCGGCACCGGTGGGCAGGCGGCCGAATACCTCGGCGAGTGGGACTTTCCGCTCAACAAGCTGCTGCACAAGGCGCTCGACATCTATATGTCGCGGCGCTGAGCGCGCTCCCCGCGCCCGACACGCCTGACATCCAGACCCCTTCAGAAAGGTTCCGTACCGGCCATGGCGCTCTCCCTCTACGTCGACACCGATCGCTGGCGGGCGCACCAGCAGACGGTGATTCAGCAGTTCCCGGGAATCGTTCCGGTCTGCAAGGGCAACGGCTACGGCTTCGGCCACGAGCGCCTGGCAGACGAGGCCACCAAGTTCGGGGCCGACATACTGGCCGTCGGTACGACCTATGAGGCGGCCCGTACGAAGGACCTGTTCGGCGGCGATCTGCTGGTGCTCACCCCGTTCCGCAAGGACGAGGAGCCGGTGCCGCTGCCGGACCGCGCCATCCGCTCGGTCTCCTCGGTGGAGGGCGTGGGCCTGATGCGCGGGGCCCGGGTGGTCATCGAGGTGATGAGCAGCATGAAGCGGCACGGGGTCACCGAGCAGGACCTGCCGCGGCTGCACGCGGCCATCGACGAGGTCCGGCTGGAGGGCTTCGCCATCCATCTGCCGCTGGACCGGGCTGACGGCTCGGACGCGGTGGAGGAGGTCATCGGCTGGATGGACCGGCTGCGTGCCGCGCGGCTGCCGCTGGAGACGATGTTCGTCAGCCATCTGAAGCCGGAGGAGTTCGCCGTCCTCCAGCAGCAGTTCCCGCAGACCCGCTTCCGCGCGCGGATCGGCACCCGGCTGTGGCTGGGCGATCATGCCGCCACCGAGTACCGGGGCTCGATCCTGGACGTGACGCGAGTGGCCAAGGGCGAGCGGTTCGGCTACCGGCAGGCCAAGGTGTCGGGCGACGGCTGGCTGGTCGTCGTCGCGGGCGGCACCTCGCACGGGGTGGGCCTGGAGTCCCCCAAGGCCCTGCACGGCATCACGCCGCGCGCCAAGGGCGTCGCCCGCGCGGGCCTGGCGACCGTCAACCGCAACCTCTCGCCGTTCGTCTGGGCCGGCAAACAGCGCTGGTTCGCGGAGCCCCCGCACATGCAGGTCTCCATCCTCTTCGTCCCTGCGGATGCGCCTGAGCCGCATGTGGGCGAAGAACTGACCGCGATTCTGCGCCACACGACAACAACGGTGGACCGCACGGTGGATCGCTGAGTCGCGCCCGAAGGGGCCCGGGGAACAATTCCCCGGGCCCCTCACTCACATGCGGAGCGCTCAGCGCTCGACCTTGCCGTCGATGAAGTCCTGCACATTCTTCCGCGCGACATCATCGAAGTACTGCACCGGCGGCGACTTCATGAAGTAGGACGACGCCGAAAGGATCGGGCCACCGATACCACGGTCCTTGGCGATCTTCGCGGCGCGCAGCGCGTCGATGATGACGCCCGCCGAGTTGGGCGAGTCCCACACCTCGAGCTTGTACTCCAGGTTGAGCGGTACGTCGCCGAACGCGCGGCCCTCCAGGCGGACGTACGCCCACTTGCGGTCGTCGAGCCAGGCGACGAAGTCCGAAGGGCCGATGTGCACATTGTCGGCGCCCAGGTCCCGGTCGGGGATCTGGGAGGTGACGGCCTGCGTCTTGGAGATCTTCTTGGACTCCAGCCGCTCCCGCTCCAGCATGTTCTTGAAGTCCATGTTGCCGCCGACGTTCAGCTGCATCGTACGGTCCAGGACGACGCCGCGGTCCTCGAACAGCTTGGCCATCACGCGGTGCGTGATGGTGGCGCCGACCTGCGACTTGATGTCGTCGCCGACGATCGGCACACCGGCGGCGGTGAACTTGTCCGCCCACTCCTTGGTGCCGGCGATGAAGACGGGCAGCGCGTTGACGAAGGCGACCCCGGCGTCGAGGGCGCACTGCGCGTAGAACTCGACGGCCGACTGGGAGCCGACGGGCAGGTAGCAGACCAGGACGTCGGCCTGCGCGTCCTTGAGCGCCTGGACGACGTCGACGGGCTCGGCGGCGGACTCCTCGATGGTCTCGCGGTAGTACTTGCCCAGGCCGTCATAGGTGTGGCCGCGCTGCACGGAGACACCGGTGGGCGGCACGTCGCAGATCTTGATGGTGTTGTTCTCGCTGGCGCCGATGGCGTCGGCCAGGTCGAGGCCCACCTTCTTGCCGTCGACGTCGAAGGCGGCGACGAACTCGATGTCGCGCACGTGGTAGTCGCCGAACTGGACGTGCATCAGACCCGGCACCTTGCTGACCGGGTCGGCGTCCTTGTAGTACTCGACGCCCTGGACCAGCGATGCGGCGCAGTTGCCCACGCCGGCGATGGCTACGCGAACCGAACCCATTCCGGTTGCTCCCTGTTTGTTCTCGCTGAGGCTGCGACGGAGCGCGGCCTCATCTGTCGGTGTTGTCGGACGGACCCGGCGCTGGGGGTTCCGGACCGGTCTCCCGCTCCGGGCGCCCCGAACGCTCGGTTCCGTTCCGCTCGCTCTCGATGAGTTCGCTGAGCCAGCGGACCTCGCGCTCCACGGATTCCATGCCGTGTCGCTGGAGTTCCAGCGTGTAGTCGTCGAGGCGCTCGCGGGTGCGGGCCAGGGAGGCACGCATCTTCGCGAGCCTCTCCTCCAGCCGGCTGCGGCGTCCTTCCAGCACGCGCATGCGGACATCGCGCGAGGTCTGGCCGAAGAACGCGAAGCGGACGCCGAAGTGCTCGTCCTCCCACGCATCGGGACCCGTCTGGGAGAGCAGGTCCTCGAAGTGCTCCTTGCCCTCGGCCGTCAGCCGGTAGACGATCTTCGCCCTGCGCCCGGCGAGCGGTGCCGCCTGTGCGCGTCCGGGCTGCTGCTCCTCCGGCTCCCCGCTCGGCTCCTCCACCAGCCAGCCGCGCTGCACCAGCGCTTTGAGGCAGGGATAGAGCGAGCCGTAGCTGAAGGCACGGAAGACGCCGAGCGAGGTGTTGAGCCGTTTCCGCAGCTCATACCCGTGCATCGGTGATTCGCGCAGCAGACCGAGAACGGCGAACTCGAGAACGCCTGAGCGCCTGCTCATCGTCCGCCCACCTCCATCCACAAGCGCTTATCCCGCGCTTATCTCGCTCTGATGTATCGACTCGATACATCCCGACGATAGAACGCCGCTTCGGGAGCGACAAGAGGGGGGTCGGTGAAGGGACTCACATCACTGATTCACCGCAGTCCCTTTGCGTCGATTGCGGTGAATAGGGGTTAAGGCGGGTTTTGAAGCTGCGTAGTCTGTCCGCTGTGCAGACCACGAGTACCGGGAACCATGCGACGTCAGTGAGCGTCCTCGTCCCCGGTGCAGTGCGCCCGGGCCTGGTCTTTCCGTCCCGGCGCACTCGGGGGGACCAGATGCCAACTGCCACCTTCAGGCGCAAGGGCCGCCTGCCCGAGGAGTAGCTGTTCCAATGAGCGGAAACCGTCGAAAGCCGCCGCAGGGGCGCGGCCGTCGTGCGGCGCAGCCGCCACCGTCCCCCGGTCGTCGCGCAGCATCGCGCGGCGGGCAGGCACCGCCCTCCGCACCGGGCCCCGAAGGGCACGGTCGCCGAGCCGTGCAGGGCCACGGGGCGGCGCCGGGCGCGCCGGGACACGGCGGTCGTGCGGAGGCCAGGAGGGCCGCGCAGAGTGGTGGGGGCCGACGACGGGCCGCCGCCGCGGCGGCGAGCGCGCAGGGCGCCCGGCGCGGCCGGGGCCGCGGACGCGGGGTGCCGGAGCGTAAGCGCTTCATCGACTACCCGCGCGCGGGCAAGTACGGCGTACGGCGCTGGCTCCCGTCCTGGAAGCTGGTGAGCGGCACCTGCTTCGGCTTCTTCGCGCTGATGATGGGCGCGCTGGGGATCGGCCTGCTCCTCGTGGACGTCCCGAACGACGAGCTCGCCGCGGCCCAGGCGCAGAAGAACGTCTACTACTGGAAAGACGGCAGCCAGATGGTGGTCGCCGGCGGCGGTGACCAGAACCGGCAGATCGTCGGCATCAACGAGATCCCCGAGCACATGCGGTGGGCGGCCATCGCCGCGGAGAACGAGACCTTCTACGAGGACAGCGGCGTCGACCCGATGGGCATCGCCCGCGCGGTCTTCAAGATGGCCACGGGCGGGGAGACCCAGTCCGGCTCCACCATCACGCAGCAGTACGTGAAGAACTCCTACCTCGACCAGTCGCAGACCCTCACCCGTAAGGCCAAGGAGCTGCTGATCTCGATCAAGGTCGGCGGGGTCAAGAGCAAGGACGAGATCCTCGCCGGCTATCTGAACACCGGCTACTACGGGCGCGGCGCCTACGGCATCCAGGCGGCGGCACAGGCGTACTACCACAAGGACGCCAAGAACCTCGACGCCAGCGAGAGTGCCTTCCTGAGCGCGACGCTGAACGGCCCGAATCTCTACGACCCGCAGGGCGGCGTCGGTTCCGCGGCGACCCCGGAGAAGAACCTCAAGCGGGCGAAGGCCCGCTGGTCCTGGACGCTGGACCGCGAGGTGGCCATCGGTCGTATGGACAAGTCCAAGCGCGACGCGATCAAGGCCAAGGGCTTCCCCGATCCCGAGAAGCCGAAGAAGTCGACCGAGCTGAAGGGGCAGACCGGCTACCTGGTGCAGTTGGCGGACAACTACATCAAGAACCTGCCCGCCAGCGAAGGCGGCATCTCCGAGCGCAGCCTCGACCAGGGCGGCTACCGCATCCACACCACCTTCGACAAGAAGAAGGTCCAGCAGCTCCAGAAGACCGTCGAGGCGGTCAAGAAGAAGAACATCGACCCGGAGAAACGGGACGTCGACAAGTACGTCCAGTTCGGCGGCGCATCAGTCCGACCACAAGACGGCGCGATCCAGGCCATCTACGGCGGTGAGGACGCGGTCAAACACTTCACCAACAACGCCGACTACACCGGCGTCCAGGTGGGCTCCACGTTCAAGCCCTTCGTGATGGCGGCGGCGATGCGGGACGGCGTACGCGATCCGAAGGGGCCCGAAGTACAGGCCCCGGACATGCGCACCAAGGTCTCACCGAAGAGCGTCTACAACGGCAACAACAAGATCAAGCTGCGGAACTACGACGGCACCGTCTGGCACGACAAGGACGGCCGCGAGTGGCACCAGAAGAATGACGGCAATGAGAGCCGCGGCATGATCAACCTGCGTACTGCCATGCAGTACTCGGTGAACACCCCCTTCATCCAGCTCGGCTGGGACGTCGGCACCGAAAAGGTGAAGCAGGCGGCGCTGGACGCGGGCCTCACCAAGGACAGCCTCGCCCGCACCACACCCACCTTCTCGCTCGGCACCTCGCAGCCCAGCGCCATCCGGATGGCCAGCGCCTACGGCACCTTCGCCACCAGCGGTACGCAGGCCGATCCCTACTCGGTCACCAAGGTCGAGCGAAAGGGCGAGGTCCGGTACGAGCACAAGAGGGTGACCAAGCCCGCCTTCGACCGGCCGGTCGCCGACAACATCACCAGCATGCTGGAGACCGTCGTCCAGAAGGGCACCGGCACCACGGCCAAGGGCCTGGGCCGCCCCGCGGCGGGCAAGACGGGTACCACGGACGGCAACAAGTCCGCCTGGTTCACCGGCTACACCCCTCAGCTGTCCACCTCGGTCGGCATGTGGCGGGTCAACGACAAGGCCAAGTCGCAGAAGTTCCTGGAGATGTACGGCGTGGGCGGCCAGAAGTCCATCCACGGCGCCTCCTTCCCGGCCGAGATCTGGACGAAGTACATGAAGCAGGCCCTGAAGGGCGCCCCGATCAAGAAGTTCCCCGTGCCGGAACCGATCGGTGAAAAGGTCTACGGCGACGGTGCGAGCCCGGATCCGACGCCGACCAAGCCCTCGGCCCCGCCGACACCGTCCGACGAGCCCAGCCAGACCCCGTCCGACAAACCCTCCGAGACCGAGTCGCCGTCCCCGTCCCCGTCGAACACGAGCTGCCCGCCGTTCGACCCGAACTGTGACGACAACCAGGACAACGGCGGAAGCGACAGCGGCGGCGCTGACGGCGGCGGTGGTGACCCAGGTGGCAACACGGGTGATCCCGGCGGCGGCGATCCCGGCGGCGGCGATCAGGGCGGCATCTTCGGCGGCCCGAACAGCTACCGGCGAGAGTGACGAAAAGGCCCACAGAACGGCCTGCTTCGAACGGCCCCCGGCTCGGACTCCGAGCCGGGGGCCGTTCCCGTGCGCGGCGTGCGGCAGGATGAATTCCATGACGAGCGCCCCCACCGAACGGAACCCCGCTCAGCGGCGGCCTGGCCGGCCACCCGCCGCACGCCCCGTCGTACAACCCACGGACCACGACGAGGTGGCGACAACCGCGAGCGAAGTGGCCGGCGGTCCGGCAGGACGGCGGACCGTGGACGGACCAGGGTGGTGGACCCCGCTCCGCGTGGTGGTGGCAGTCGCGCTGGGGATGTACGCGCTCGGCCTGCTGCAGAAGCTGCCCTGCCTGGACGGCGCCTGGTTCTCCGGACAGACCTCGCAGTACGTCCACGCCTGCTACTCCGACATCCCGCACCTCTACAACGGCCGCGGCTTCGCCAGCGGGCTCACCCCGTATCTCGACCGCATTCCTGACCGGATCTCCGGCGGGATGGAGTACCTCGAATACCCCGTACTGACCGGGGTGTTCATGCTGATCGCGGCCAAGCTGACGGTCGGTGGGAACTCGCTCCAGCAGGACGAGCAGCTCTACTGGGTGGTCAACGCGGGGATGCTGATGCTCTGCGCGGCCGTGCTGATCGTCTGTGTGGTCCGTACCCACCGCAACCGCCCCTGGGACGGCATGCTGGTCGCGCTGGCGCCGGGGCTGGCGCTGACGGCGACCATCAACTGGGACCTGCTGGCCGTGGCGATGACGGCCGCGGGGATGCTGCTGTGGGCCCGTTCGCGGCCGCTGGCGGCGGGCGTGCTGATCGGCCTGGCGACGGCGGCGAAGCTCTACCCCGTACTGCTGCTCGGGCCGCTGCTGCTGCTGTGCTGGCGGGCCGGGCGCTGGGGCGCCTTCGGCCGTGCTGCCGGAGGAGCCGCCGCCTCGTGGGCGGTGGTGAACGTGCCGGTGATGCTGCTTTCCTGGCAGGGCTGGGCGAAGTTCTACACCTTCAGCCAGGAGCGGCCGGTGGACTTCGGCTCGCTATGGCTGATCATCCAGCAGCGATCCGGACGCACGTTCGATGACGCCAATGTCTACGCCACCCTGCTGATGATCCTCGGCTGTGCCGGTGTCGCCGTGCTTGCACTGTGCGCCCCCCGCCGTCCCCGGTTCGCGCAGCTCGCCTTCCTGGTGGTCGCGCTGTTCGTGCTGACCAACAAGGTCTACTCACCGCAGTACGTACTGTGGCTGATTCCGCTGGCAGCCCTCGCCCGGCCCAGGTGGCGCGACTTCCTCATCTGGCAGAGCTGTGAGGCGCTCTATTTCCTGGGGATCTGGATGTACCTCGCCTACACCGGATCCGACAAGCACCACGGCCTCCCCGAGGACGGCTACCAACTCGTCATCGCTGCACATCTGCTCGGCACCGTGTATTTCTGCGCGATGGTGGTGCGCGATGCGCTGCGGCCCGAGCACGACCCGGTCCGCAGGGATGACGGCTCGGACGATCCCGGCGGCGGAGTCCTGGACCGGGCGCCCGATGTGTTCAGCCTCGGCACCCTCGCCCGCAAGCCGGCGCTCCAGCGCTCTGGCCTCCCCATTCGGCGGACTGTTGTGCGCTGGGGGGCCACGTTGCGGGAGTGAGGGCGACATCCCCTTGCAGCGTGGTTTCACGTGAAACCCCACTTCACATGAAACAACAAGACCCGGGCC